>JASFJP010000120.1:0-9960 GCA_050121225.1 Desulfobacterales bacterium | reverse complement strand
TTGTTTGGCGTACTTGCCGCAGCAATTGTGGGTATGCTTCTGGGGCTTCTTATGGCCTTTCTTGCCGTGCACCTGGGCTTGAGCCAGCATGTGTCCGGATTGGGTATTACGTTGTTTGCAACCGGTCTATCGATGTTTATCTACCGCCTGCATTTCGGTTCTCCCACCGTACCTCCAATAATTGAGCCTTTCAGGCAGATCGCAATTCCCGTCCTTTCGAAGATACCCGTCATCGGTGAGGGGCTTTTCACACAATATTCGCTGACGTATATTGCCTGGATCCTCATACCGGTCATATCGATCTTGCTTTATAAAACCAAAATTGGGCTAAAAATCCGTACGGTTGGTGAGAATCCCGTAGTCGCCGACACAGTGGGGGTAAATGTAAACCTAACCCGCACCCTTTGCCTGGTTGGAGGCGGTGCACTGATGGGAATCGGCGGGTCCTTTCTTACCCTAGCCCACCAGAATATGTTTCTGATTGATGTGATTGGCGGCCGAGGTTGGGTTGCCATCGCGATGGTCATTTTTGGAAACTGGAATCCTTTCAAGGGTGCACTCGGCGCCCTTATATTTGGTTTTCTCGATGGTCTTCAGCTAAGACTTCAAGGTATGGGAATTGCCATTTCTTTTCACGTTTACCTGATGATACCATACCTTTTAACGATTGTTGCATTAATAGGTGTTTCCAGGAGAGCAGCAGTTCCGGCAAGTCTGTTGAAACCCTATCGCAGAGAAGAGAGGGGAGGGTAAAAGGTGTGAATTGTGAAGATCACGTCATAATCTTCCCAACTCACATTTGATTTTATGTTCAGCCCTCCATTATTTTCATCATTACTCAAAGCGAATGGTGCGAAATTTGAACAATCACATTCAGCCCCAACACCTAAAACAGATTAGCAGGTGACCCATGTTTGAGCTTATCATTCGAAACGCAAATTTGCCGGACGGACGCGAGGGCGTTGACATCGGTATCAGTGATGGTCTGATTGCAGCAGTAGGGCCTCATCTCGATGCCGAAGCTCATCGGGAAATCGAGGCCAACGGACGACTGGCGACACCTCCTTTCGTCGATAGTCATTTTCACATGGATTCCACCCTGACATACGGTCAACCGCGTGTAAACATGAGCGGAACCCTTCTGGAGGGGATCGATCTTTGGGGAGAGTTAAAACCGCATCTCACCGTTGAAAACATCAAAGCGCGTGCTAGAAAGCTTTGTCATTGGGCCATAGCGCGTGGTACTTTGGCTATCCGCAGTCATGTTGACATTAGTGATGATAGACTTTTGGCAGTAAACGCTCTTTTGGAAATTCGCAGCGAAATGTCGCGGTATATCGACCTTCAGTTGGTGGCTTTTCCTCAAGATGGGTATTTGCGGCACCCATCCAATGCCAAAAACCTGGAGAGGGCGCTGGATTTGGGTATCGATGTCGTTGGCGGCATCCCCCACTTTGAGCGAACTACGGCCGATGGCGCCGCCTCCGTGAAGGCTTTGTGTGAATTAGCAGCAAAACGCGGACTGCGCGTCGACATGCACTGTGATGAAAGCGACGATCCTTTCTCACGGCACATCGAAACATTGACTTACCACACTCAACGACTAGGGCTTCACGGCCAGGTCACCGGCTCCCACCTTACATCCATGCATTCTATGGATAACTATTATGTAAGCAAGCTTTTACCCCTGATGGCGGATGCACAAGTTCACGTTGTGGCCAATCCGCTGATTAATATTACACTTCAGGGACGTCACGACACGTATCCCAAACGGCGAGGAATGACGCGAGTAAGAGAACTCATGGAAGTCGGTGTCAATGTCGCTTTCGGCCATGACGCCCTTTTGGATCCCTGGTATAGTTTCGGAACGCACGATATGCTGGAGGTCGCTCACATGGGACTGCATGTGGCACAGATGACCGGAGTAGATCAAATGCACCAAATTTTCGAAGCGGTGACCGCCAACGGTGCCAGGGTTTTGGGAATTGACGGCTATGGGATCGACCCGGGTTGCAAGGGGGATGTTGTCATTCTTCAGGCTAAAAGTCCCCAGGAAGCTTTGCGACTGAAGCCGACCAGGCTGTTCGTGATTCGCCGCGGCCAAGTAATTGCCGAAACCCCCCCGGTGATGAGCCGGCTGGATTTGGCAGATGAAACACTTGAAGTAGACTTTAGATTTTAAGAGGATCCGAATGCTGGCAAAAAAACGACGGATTGAAAGGGTTTGGCTGAATTAGGATCGAAGGTACTGTGCTGCCAACTTGCACACCTCTGGGTGAGACGCTTCAAGCTCGTTCAAAAATTGCTCTGATCGCACGATCGGGCTCCAAAGGGAAAAGTCTTCCCGTTCAAAGTTCAATCCCAAGGCATGCATATCGCAAAGCGTCTCCATTAGGTGCGCTTCTGGTTTGTAGATCGAATCGCCGATATCGCCTACCCAACACAATGGCGAATCCTGGTAGCGGTCTTTTAAATCCTTATAAAATTTGTGTGTAACAATGGTCCGTGGCTGTAAGCCAAGGTCTGTGAAAGGCATCGACACACCCTTTTCAGCCACTTCAATAAGAGCGCCGTTAAATACGGGTATGAGTTCGACCCTGTGCTCTTTGCATATCCGGCAAATTCCTTCCAGTCCCTCCAGACTTGCGCAGACCGGGAAGAGAAATATTTTCTTAGGTTTATGGTGCTGCAGAGCTTCATCTACAAAATATGTCAATGTTTGGCCTGAGGCGATGCATTCTTCCATGATGATCCAAGTTTCATCCTGCCACCACTCACCGACAAAGGAGCTCTCGAGGATGTGCCAACCGCGGAAGGCGGTATCATCTTCGACCCGGGTGAGCTTTATATAGGTGGTGTCGAGGAGCCTTGAACGTTGAAGAGGGGGGTTAGCGTCAAGCAAATCTAGCGGCCGTCCGCCCCAGAGGATCACAAATTGTGCTACCTTCCCATCGAACATTCGTTCAAACAGACGAATCATGTCATGACCAATCTCTTTGATCATCAAAAATTTCTCAGCTCCGCAGGCTTGGCGGCTGAGCAGAAGCTCCTCCCCGAGCCCTCTTCCAGGAAAATCAACGACATAAATTTTCTCCGGAAGACACCGATTTTGAAAGGTTTCGTGTTGCGTAATTCCTTTAACGAGCCATATGTCCTTTCCCCCGCGCGATATCACGATTTCGCCGATGTCTTCTAAAAAAATACGGTTTTTATCTGCCGTCATACGTATCCTCCTTTTTCAGCACGTATTGGCGCATTCAATATCAACCGTCTGGCCAGCTGCCGTCTTTGCGCTCTCGTCTCCTGCTTCGGATCTGTCGGGGAATATAGGATAATGGCGCTGAGCTGTCAAATTCAATGATTAGGCAATAATTTGGACTTTCACGTCACTCCATTCTGTGGTTCACCGGTGACCGTCAAAAAATCATGCAATTGTCAAAATTCGCTCTGGAAACTTTTTGCAAGGTTTTGCCAGTTCCTGGCCCAACAAGAATTTTTCTATTTAAATTCAGAGAATTGTGATGGCCATAAAACCAATACACGGGTGGCATATATATTGCTTTTTAGTAATCCGTGAAAGCAAGATCGCATAAAAGCATTCTTCCGCTTACCGGGAGGAAGTTCAATCAATGATAAAAGAATCAGCCTCTGAAGAATTCATACAAATGACCGCTGAGTTGTCTGCTATTTGTGAGACATCTGCTGAAATCACTCAATTTTATAATTTGCCGACCCTCTTGCGCGGCATAGTTGAACGGGCGACTCAGCTTCTCAAAGGCATGAGCGGCTGCATTTTTACCTACGACCCTAACCGAAGGGACTTAAGGTGTGTGGCAAGTTATGAGGCATGGCGAGAGTCTACCGGCACAGTGCTCAAATATGGCAAAAAGGTGGCTCTGACTGCTGCTCAAACCAAGCAACCATTGATGATAGACGATTACCGTTCCTGGTCCGCTGGCCGCAGCATTCGTGAAGATAATTCGCGAAATGTGTCGTTGATCAGTGTGCCGATGATTTGGCAAGATGATGCCATCGGGGCCATCGTGGTATTCCGCCATATGAAAAAACGGCGATTTTCAGAAGTGGGTCTAAAGTTGTTAACTCTCTTCGGTAATCAAGCGGTTACAGCAATTCAACATCTCCGATTGGAAGAGCAACGGACCGCACTGGCAAATGCCCTTGAGCAAAAAATATCTCAATTAGCGCAACGCTCATATGAGTTGGAAAATGCCAACAGGCAGCTTGAAAATGCAATCCTAAAACGGGAAAAAGCTGAAGGTGAAATCATTAAACGGCAAAAATACCTTGAATCCGTGCTGCATCACGCGCCGTATGCTATTGTGACCTTAAATTCTTCTCATCAAGTTGTTGAGTGGAATCCCGGGGCTGAACAAATATTTGGCTATAACCAGGAAGACGCCAGAGGACAAAATCTTGACGACCTTGTTAGCGGCTCCGACAGGGTCGCAGAAGCAAAAGCTTTTACTGAGCGCATTCTTGCCGGTGAAACCGTTTCATCTTATGAGACCATAAGGTACAAGCAGGATGGCACTCCCGTTGATGTCATCCTATCTGCCGCGCCCATCATAGTTGGGGGGCAATTACAAGGTGCTGTTGGGCTTTACACGGATATCACTGAACATAAAAAGCTCGAAGCTCAATTGCGCCAGGCCCAAAGGATGGAAGCCATTGGAACGTTGGCCGGAGGTATTGCACATGACTTCAATAACTTGCTCATGACGATACAGGGAAATACCTCGCTAATGCTTTACAATATGGGGATCTCTGACCCGTTATATGAATCACTGAAAAATATAGAAAAATCTGTGAAAAATGGAGCCAAACTTACCCGACAGCTTCTCGGTTACGCTAGAAAAGGCAACTACCAGGTAACGCCTCTCGATCTCAATGATTTGGTGAAAGAGACAGCCGAAGCTATCGCTAGAACAAGAAAAGAAATAACAATCCACAGCGAACTTGCAGAGGATTTGGATGCTGTTTTAGCCGATCAGGGGCAGATAGAACAGGTATTATTGAACCTATACGTGAACGCTTCGGATGCGATGCCTGAAGGCGGGAAATTAACCCTGATAACCAGAAATATGACACTCAAAGATGTGAACGGAATGCCTCACACTTCAATGCCCGAAAACTTCGTGGAACTAACTGTGTCCGATACTGGCATCGGTATGGACAAGAAGACTCTCGGACGAATTTTCGAACCCTTTTTTACGACAAAAGAAATGGGTAAGGGAACAGGTTTAGGATTGGCTTCTGTTTTTGGTATTATAAAAGCTCATGGTGGTTTTATGGATGTTGAATCACAAAGAGGAGTTGGAACTACCTTTAAAATCTATCTTCCGATATCAAACCAACGGAATGAAAAAAGGTTTGAACCGCAATGCAAAATCATTAATGGAAATGGAACTATTCTACTCGTCGACGATGAAGAGATGGTCTTGGATGCAGGTGCCAAACTTCTTGAAAAAATGGGCTACAATGTTTTTGAGGCTGAAGCCGGCAGAAAAGCAGTTGAAATATATAAAGAAAATAAAGAGAAAATTGATATGGTTATCCTGGATATGATCATGCCGGAGATGGGAGGGGGGGCGGTTTATGATAGAATAAAGGAGATTGATCCAGATGTGAAGATTCTTCTATCAAGCGGATACAGTATAAATGGTCAGGCCAAGGAAATATTGAGACGCGGGTGTGATGGGTTTATCCAGAAACCTTTTAATATGGAAGAATTATCCGGAAAACTAAGCCAACTCATGTCGATCCACAAAAGAACTCACCTGAGATGTTCTTAGCTTGCTGTTATTGCAATTTCTTTATCAGCCAATTATTTTACGTAAGTTTATAAAATTGCTGCGGTCGAAGCCGAGGGTCTTAAAGAAGGAAAGCATATCGGTAGAATCCCAGCGGACTGAGGTGTATACATTTTCAATGCCTTCGGCTTTGTAGAATGAAAAAATTTCCGTGGCAAGAGTCGCCCCGATTCCCTGTCCCATAAAATGAGGGTCAACTCCTAGAATTGCAATCCAGGCACTTTTTGCCTCACCAAAACCGGCGGTTAAAATATAACTGATCATAAAGCCGACCACCTTGCCTTGGATTTCGGCCACAAAACAGGCTTCATTATCGCGAGTAGAATGATCCTCGACAACACGTTTGAAATCTTCATTGACCGGTTTCATTGTTATCGCTGCGTAAATCCTGCTGATCTCAATGGCATCTTCTTTTTTTAATCTTCTAATTTCAACATTATCCACAGGCCAATTCCTCTTTCTTGATGGTCTACATTATATTCGAATGATCTTTACTCTGTGGCCAACCCAATTTGGTGGTAGATAAACCCTGCCACTGTTCCCACTTAATTTAACACGTTTTTCAATCATTTCTTCACCGTAAATTTCAAATTTCACTTTATTGTTGGTGGATCCTACAACAGGTTCTCGTTCCCCTCTATTATCATTTTTGCTATTTTGACCCTTCTCATTCGGCACGTTGATCGCCTCTCCCTGTAAGGTGTTTATAATTCTTCATATTTTTTAAGCAACAAACAAGCATCGTGCAGTAAAAATTTTACCCGGATCACCTTCAAAGCCTATTCCAAGAGAAGTCACTTGGTCTTTGTAGATAACCAGAAAAATTTATATTGACGACTTACAGCGCTCCACAGAAAGAAATAAGTTTAAAAGCTACATTACAGCTACATTGTATCGTAGTCAAGATAAATTAAGCTGGTTGCACGAATTGACTAGTGGTCTGGCTCTTGTTTTCGATCGTGATCTGAAGTTTTAAACGAGCGCCGTAATAACTCTGGCCGCGAGCGTCCAGTCTGATCGGAAAAGAAACTGATGAACATCGAACATCTAACGTGGAATGGGTTAATCCGTTTACCTAAACAAAGATGGATCAAAGCGATTCACCCTTCGTCATTCGATATTCTGCTGTTCTGCGGTCTTTAGATCACGTCTTCAGCGTGATTCGCTTTTTAATCCAGGCCATCGAAGCGTGGGGTCTGATCGTAGAAGTAACTTTGGCAATGAATTCACACGAGGTCTAGATGCCACGTTCATCGCTGAGTGTTCGCTTTTCGACGGCCTCGAAAGCCAAGCGCTGTTTTGGTGACGTGACAATCGAAACCGGGCATCGGGCTCGCAGCGATACTTTTTGGGCCGTGGAACCCAGTTGCTGACCATTTGAGACGTATTCCAAGATTGAACCGCGTACGGTATACGGGCCCATAACAATCATATCTGCATTTTCCTTGCGTGCTACTCTGAGGATTTCTAGCCATGCAATTCCTCCACGGACTTCAAATTTCACGAAATCAGGATCCTCTTTTTCAACCCTCGTTAAGTAGTACTCTTTGAGCCTCTGCTTGAGCGTATCATAGACCTCCGCAGATCCCCATACTTCCGCATCATCGGTAATGATTTGACCGGAATAACGATGCCGGGATTCAAGAACGTGGAGCACAAGTAAATCCGCTCCGGAGGTCTCGGCCAAGTCCAGTGCCGAAGCAAACGCGTAGTCGGAACCGGGATATAAATCGGTACAAAATAAGATTTTTTTATACATAATTCGTTCTTTATAAATTTTCTTCTGATATTCGTCTCATATGATCCGGTATGATCATGGATTCGACGATAATCTCCTTTAATGATAAGGCCTTGACTCCCAGATCATATTCTTCGCTCAGATCATTGATCTGATCAAAGCAGTTATGACAGGGAGCAATGACAATTTGAGCACCGGTAGCTCTGATTTGATCTGCTTTCACGCGGCCTGATGCCATACGGGCCGGCTTGTAATCCGGTCCCATGGGCATGATGCCGCCGCCACCGCCGCAGCAATGATTGTGATCGCGATTGGGGGCCATATCGCGAAAATCTTGTGCTATATAAGGTATGATTCTGCGGGCTTCTTCCCAGAGTCCACCGTTTCGCGAAATATTGCACGGATCCTGGTATGTCACCGGCTCCGTTATTTTTTTACTCTGGTCGATAAGGATGCGACCATCCCTAAGATACTCGGATATCAGTTTAACATAATGAACAATCTCAACCGGCGGCCGCCCGCCCTCATACCCGGCCAGGTAAGGTCCTTCAAACGCCAACGAACGGTAGGCATGGCCACACTCCGTGATTAAAACTTTTTCGGCACCTAATTCGAGCGCTTTTTCATAGACAATTCTAACTTGCTGACCCGCTAGGTTACGGTCACCGCAGAACATAGGTAGATTGGTGCAATCCCATCCATAGCTGGGAATAGTCCAGCTTTCCTTGACAGCCGCAAAAATAATGGCCGCGTTAGAGATGTCTTGAGGGTAATACACAGGTTCTCGTGGGTTGACGGTGTACATGAATTTAACACCGGGTTTGTCCACGGGTATATCCACTCCCTGATATTCATCCTCGGTTTCCTCGACCATCCATTCGCAGGTATCGATGAGTTCTTCTTTGGGTATTCCCATGTGGTTTCCTGATTTGCGGCAGTTCTCAGAAAATTCAAACAGACTTTTCGGCTTGAAGCCTTGTGAATGACAGATGTTACGTGCAATTGCTATCATAGTGGCGATGTCGATTCCAAAGGGGCAAAACATGGAACAGCGTTTGCACATGGTGCATTGAAGCCAGGAAATTTCATAGCATTTCTCTAAGAACTTTCGATCTACATTACCTTTGCGTCGATACATCTCACCCAAGGAGTGTTTGAACTTATAGGCCGGGCTGAGTTTCGGGTCGCGATCATTGGCTAGGTATACAAAGCAGCTCTCTGCACACAATCCGCACCGCGAACAAATGCTTAGCCAAGTTCGAATGCGTGCGCCCCGATTGTTCTCGAGAATTTTTCGTATTCTTTTTCTATCGATCTGGGTTTCATTCTTTTTGAATTCCTGGTTCAAAACGTGGCTTAAATCAACCATATAAAACTCCACTATTAGGATATATTGGAACTTCGAAGCACAAAAATAAATCCGAAACAAATTCAAAACCGGCACGAAATATTTCATTTCATGACTTCTACCATGATCTGGCTCCTCTGCGACCCCCCATCTCAAATCCAATAAACGTGCGGGTGAAGAAAAAAAGAAGCATATGACCCAGTTTTGTAAACGGAATGAGGATCAATAAAACCTCACTGAAAAATATATGTAAAACCATCACTGCCTCATAGGGTCCCAACTGGTGGTATGCCAGAAAACCGGTAATAAAAGGAAGTGTTGTTAGTCCCAACAGTGTGTAGTCCCATGCACCGGTAAGAATTCGTACTTCAAGACGCACAATTCGTCGGATGATCAAAAAAACAATCGAGGCCATCAGCACGACGGTCATGGCGTCAACCACAATATCGGGCATTGACCAAAGGCTAATACCAAATGCTTCATCCCACAGGATATTGTGGGCTTCAAGAAACAACGGTATGATCAATAACGTAACGTGAAACACAAACACCACGAAAGTAAATATGGGCTGAAGACGCATCGAGGCACTGCCCCAAGGTATCATCCAGTAAATGATCGATTTTACTCCCCAGCGGAGGCTGGCATGATTGTAAATCATCGGGTCTTTCTTGCGGCTGAGAAGATAGAGTTTCAAGATACGCGCAACCAGGCCTCCCAAAAAAATAACAAACGTCATCCACAAAGCGGGTCCGGTCAGAATTTCATATATGCGTGTCATGTTTCCTTCGGCTGATTCTATGATCCATCATTTTTCACATAAAGACCAAGGTGAATCCGCAGCAATTAATGATTGCACTTGAGCGGCTGAATGAAAAAGGCAGAGTCATTGCTGGCTCTGCCTCGTTTTTCTTCTTCTAAGTTTAAATAATCAAATAGTTTTGCATTAGATTATTGTAAAATTATTTAGAAAAGGCGCCACATTGAAGAGAAGCTGGGGCGATCCTTTGCGAATACACTAAATTATCTAAAATTTATAAGTTAGT
>JASFJP010000119.1:0-9975 GCA_050121225.1 Desulfobacterales bacterium | reverse complement strand
GCCGAAGTGTGTGTTACCCTTAGCCTGGGCAGATAGCCCAGCTGAATAGCCTGATGGGTTAGGGAAAAGGAACCGGTGATGACGGCCTGCGACGCAATGATGGTGGCCAGAGCCGCTAAAACAACCATCGGGATCATCGCCCAGGAAGGCACCAATGCGTAAAATGGATGATGCGCCTCTTCAGGTCTGGCCAGCAGCAAAGCGCCCTGGCCGAAATAATTCAAAATCAGCGCTGGAAGCACCAAGACGATCCAGGTCAACCGGATGGGGCGCCTGCCGAAATGCCCCATATCGGCATAAAGTGCCTCTGCTCCGGTGACCACCAGAAAGACGGCTCCTAAGACGACGAAACCGTGAAATTTGTTGATCAGAAGAAATTTCATGCCGTACCATGGGAAAATTGCTGCAAGAACCTGCGGTGAGCGCGTAATCTGTATGAAACCCAATATGGCAAGGACACTGAACCATACGAGGATAACCGGTCCAAAAAGCCTTCCGACCCTGGCGGTTCCACGCCGCTGAATCATAAAAAGTCCGCCTAAAATGATGATCGTAATGGGAACCACATAGGGCTTGAATAAAGGGGTTATGATTCTGATGCCCTCGACCGCACTGAGCACCGAAATCGCCGGGGTGATCATACCGTCCCCATAGAGCAGACAGGCTGCAAACAGACCGATGGAAACAAGCGGCATACGGGAATTTTTCATCTGACCTGTTGCCGATTTAATTAGCGCAGTAAGTACCATGACCCCGCCTTCCCCTTGGTTGTCCGCCCTGAAGACGAATATCAAGTACTTAAAGGTTACGATCATCACCAGGGACCAGAACATCAATGAAAGAACACCCAGCACGTTGGCAGGACTCACGGCAATGCCATATTCTCCGTGAAAACACTCCCGGAGAGCGTAAAGCGGGCTTGTTCCAATATCGCCGAACACGACGCCAAGCGCTGCCAGGGATAATTTCAAAAGCTGCTGATCAGATGCATCCTGCTTGGGCAGGTGCCTTTCAATCGGATCTTTTTGAGTGTTTTTTGAAGACTCGATCATGATTTTTTCCATTGGATTTTAGTTCAGGTTTTAAAACCGATGTGAAGGCCAGGAATGATTCATTCCCCAGAAAAAATATAGCCGTGTTAATCCAGTCGTTTCCGAAAGCGATTGACCGCCGCCGGAAAGACAATTCCGCCTAAAATCGCCAAACCTAAAAACTGAGGCCAAAGCACGTCCAATCCTGTTCCCTTGAGAAAAATTCCCCGGATGATCACCAAGAAGTACTGCAACGGATTTAAATACGTAAACCATTGAACCACGATGGGCATGTTGGCAATGGGGAATACAAAGCCGCTCAACATAAAAAAGGGCAGAATAAAAAAGAAATTTGTCATCACGGCCTGCTGCTGGGTTTTGGAGACCGTAGATATAAACAACCCGATGCCGAGGGTGGAGAGCAGGAAAATAAAAGTGGCACCGAGCAACAAAAATGCATTGCCGACCATCGGAATTTTGAACCACAATATGGCAAAGGCGATCACCAGAATCATCTGGACCTGGGAAATAATAATAAACGGAATGGTTTTACCTAAGATCAGCTCAAAAGGTTTTATCGGCGTAACGATCAATTGTTCCATGGTGCCGGACTCCTTTTCGCGCACAATAGCCATGGAAGTAAACAGCAAAGAGAGCAACATCACCAAAAATGCGACAATACCCGGGACATAAAAATACTGACTGTCAAGATTCGGATTATACCAGGTGCGGATGCGATCATCGATTTCCCCGTAATCGATTCGCTGCGGGTAGAGTTCGCGGATAAATTGGCTGTTGAAACGCTCCAACAGCGATATTGTATACGAAATCCTGATTGATGCCATATTGCTCATGCTGCCGTCGGCCAGAATCTGCACCTCAGCGGTATCCCCTTTTCGAATCCGTGTGCTGAAATCCGGCGCAATGTCAACGCCCACATCGATCTTGCGCTGAAGCAACAGACGGTCAAGGTCTGTGGAACGATTCAGATAATGGGTAATCCGAAACGTTTTATTGCCGTCGATGGCATCGATGAGTCGTCGGCTTTCCGGCGTGCGGGATTGATCGATGAGCCCTACCCGAATGTCCCGCACGTCGGTGGTCACCACGTAGCCAAAAACAATCAGCTGCACCAAAGGTGCAATCACCAAAAGCGGTCTGTTTTTCTTGTCTCTAAAGAGTTGGATAAACTCTTTTCTAACCAGTTCACGGATTCTCAGCCAACTCATCTCACAAGCCCTCGTTTTTTAAAATGAGGATATTGACGGTGCTGAGGAAAAAAAACATTATTAAAAGAACCATGTAGCTGGGCCATAGAAAAGACAGCGACAACTTCCGCAAATAGAGCCCGTTCAGGATATCGATGTAGTATGTAGCCGGAATAATGTAAGTGATCATTTGCAGAAGATCGGGCATGTTCTCGCGGGGGAAAACAAAGTTGGAAAGTAAAAGAGACGGCAGGTAGGTCACCAGGATGGCCATCTGGTTGGCCACCAGTTGGGATTTGGTCAGTGAGGAAATCAGCAGCCCGACACACAGGGCCACCCCCAGATATATGGAAGACGCCATGATCATCAGCCAAAAGCTGGATTTCATCACCACGTCGAACAGCAGCTGTCCCATTAAAATTGCCACCAGCACGTCGATCAGCGCAATAAAAAAATACGGAATGGCCTTACCCAGCAAAAATTCAGCGGATTGCACGGGCAGCGACCGGATAGTTTCCATGGTCCCATTTTCATATTCCCGGGCGATCACCAGTGACGTCAGCAAGGCACCGACGATCATAATAATCACCGCGATAATACCGGGTACGATGAAATTGCGACTTTCGAGATCCTCGTTAAACCAAACCCGAATGCGTCCCTCCACAGGATTCTTTATTTTGACCCGCCCCCGACGATTGAGAAATTTGATCAACTCCTTCTGATTGGTCTGTGAAATGAAGGCACTGATGAACGCCCGGGCGCTGCCGGCGAAATTCGGGTCGCTGCCGTCAATGATTACCTGCAGCGGGCTTTTGCGGTCTGCTTTGATATCTTCCACCCAGCGGGGCGGGATCACAATTCCGAGAGTGGCCCGGTTTTGATCGATATGGCGCACCACAGCGGTCGTATCCGGCAGATACCCCATGACGTGAAAATAGACTGAGGCATCCAGCTTGCGGATAAAATCGCGACTCTCTTGGGTTTGATCATGATCAACGACAACGGTCCTTATATTGTCCACGTCAAGGCTCAGGGCGTATCCGAAGAGTAAAATTAAAAGCAGCGGAATGACAAAGGCCAGATAAAGACTGCGGAAGTCCCGGATGAGGTGCAAATATTCTTTGCGGGCAATGGCCTGTATGTTTTTGGGATTCATGGTGTTCTGCGGGCCATCAATTTGACAAAGGCATCGTTTAAATTCGCCTCCGGCTGATTCGGAAACGCTTCGCCAATGATGTCAACCGGAGAACCGCTGGCAACAATTTTGCCTTCGTTGATCATGACCACCCGGTTGCAATGCTGGGCCTCATCCATATAATGGGTGGTCACAAACACGGTGACGCCTTGCTCGGTGAGCTGTTTGATAAACCCCCAAAAATGTCGACGAGTAATCGGATCCACACCGGAAGTGGGTTCATCCAGAAACAATAATTTGGGTTGGTGTAAAAGTGCGCAGCCCAGGGCCAGACGCTGACGCCACCCCGGCGGCAGGTCACGGGTCAAGCGGTCTCGCACGTCGGTCAAGCGGGTGATCTTCAAGACTTCTTCGGTGCGCTCTTCCCAAAAACGTAACGGAACATCGTAAATACCCAAGTAAAAGCGGATGTTTTCAAACGGGGTCATGTCCAGGTATAAAGAAAACCTCTGGGACATGTAACCAATGGCCTGTTTGATCGCTTCAGCCTGGGTGAAAATATCATGCCCGGCAACACGGCCGCTGCCGGCGCTGGGAGTGATGATTCCGCAGAGCATGCGGATGGTCGTGGATTTACCCGCCCCGTTGGGTCCTAAAAACCCAAAGATTTCTCCGGTGCGAACGGAAAATGAAATCCGATCAACGGCCACAAATTGGCCGAATCGCTTTTCCAAGTCTAAAACATTTACAGCTTCAGGATCCAAAATTGTCCTCAACCACAGCATCATCCGTCGCCTGGATGCGGTGTACCATGGCTTCTTCAAGATCAAAAAAATCAGCCTTGATTTCGCGGGGTGTTGCAACATCAAGGACCCGGGAGTTATGCATCAGGATCAGCTGGTCGCATTTTTCGCCTTCATCCAGGTAGGCTGTCGAAACCAGGATGGTCATCCCGTTTCGCTTCATCTCAGCCAAAATGTCCCAAAATTCCTGGCGTGATACCGGATCCACGCCGTTGGTCGGTTCATCAAGAATCAGTACCTTAGGCTGGTGCACCAGCACACAGGCCAATCCCAGTTTTTGTTTCATTCCGCCTGATAGATCGCCGGCCTTCCGATCTAGAAACGGCAGCAGGTTGGAAAAGCCCAGGTAGTGCTCTCTTCGTCTAGTGCGCTCGGCTCCCGCAATGCCGTAAATATCCATGAAAAAATCAAAATTCTCCATGACGGTCAAATCTTGATACAGACCGAACCGCTGCGGCATATAGCCGATGACTTGCTTGACGCCGGATCTTTGGGCAACGACATCCAAACGATCCACAAAAATATGTCCCCTTGTCGGAAGAACCATGGTGGCAATCATCCTGAGCAAAGTGGTTTTGCCGGCGCCGTCTGACCCCACCAGCCCGCAGATATTTCCCGCTTCAATCTTGAATGTAACATCGACGACAGCCGTTACAGATCCAAATTTCTTGAATACCTTGTTCACCTCTATGAGGAACAATTTATCACTGTTAGCAGGAGGGACGTCAATTGTCTGATTATTTGAACCATGCATCGGCGGGCATCCCGGGTTTGAGTTCGAGATTCGGATTGGGAATCGTAATTTTGACCAAGTAGACGAGTTTTACCCGTTCCTTGTGAGTTTGAATAATTTTAGGAGTGAACTCGCCCTCCGGGGAAATAAAAGATACATTCCCGGTATAGGTCTTGGCGGGAAAGGTGTCGATTTTTACTTCCACCTTTTGACCGGGTTTAACCATTCCGATTTCAGTTTCATCTACAAAAATCTTCAGTTCCACTTTTGACAAATCGGCCAATGAGATGACTTCCCGGACGGGGGAGACGACCTCGCCAGGTTCCACATTGCGACTAACAATAATCCCCCCAAACGGCGCCCTTAATTCTGTGTAGTTGAGCTGAATTTTCGCCAATTCGAACGCCGCCTTCGCTGAGAGGACCTGCGCTTGTGCAGCTTTCACTTCGCTTTCGGCGGCTTCGATTTTTTTCAAATTCTCACTAGCCTGTTTCAGTGCAGCTCGACCTTCTGCCAGTTTGGACCTTGCGGTTTGGATGGATTCTTTTCGATATCCTTCTTTTAAAAGCTCATAGGCTTTCTTAGCACGCTCATATTCCATTAAAGCTGTTTCATATTTCAGATCCGTGGCATCCTTATCATTTTCGGCTATAATCCTTTTTTCAAAAAGTATGTCAAAGCGCTTTTTGTCCTTGCGCGCTTCTTCCAATGCGAACTGTGATTGTTCATAGGCATAGCGGGCCTGTTCCACTTCCTGGATTCGATAACCGGTTTCGAGCTCGGCGAGTTGGGACTGCAATGCCTGTACCGAGGCCTGTACTCTTTCAACTTCTGCCGGAAGTACTTTGCGATTGAGCTCTAAAAGAGTCTCCAGTCGCTTTAGATCTTCCTCGGATCGCATCAAATCGGACCGGGCCTGATCCCGACGCGCATTGAATTCGTCTTGTTCGAGCACAGCAAGCAGCTGTTGCTTTTCTACCGCATGGCCCTCGTCAAAAAAAACTTCTCTTACCCGACCGCTCACTTGAAACGCCAGATTGGCCTGGGTGGCTTCGATGGTGCCGGAATAATAAAGTTCACTCAAGCCCTTTTTGCGCTGACCCCAGTAGACCAAACCGCCGACCCCTAAGAGGAGCGCCATAAACGCAATCAATATCAATCGTTTCTTCAATGCCACCTCTGTTCTGACAAAAATGAATTTAAAGAATCAGTCGACCAGTTCGGCGATCAGGCTATGTTTACGCTTCAGATTTTTGATGAGCCGGTCGAAGTGATGAATCCGAACGATCGATCGAATGATCAGATACCCCCCCAGTAAAGCTAAAATGGTGCACAGGATCATCAGTGGAAGAAATAGGTGCATGACATGGATGATATCATAATATTTTGAAGTGACAATCAGTAAACTCGAGACCGAAAGCGGTAAAACAAGGACCGCAATTCCAGTGCGCAGGACGGCAAGAGAAGTCCTTTTTTCAGCCAGAATAAGCTGCGCTTCGTTGATAACGATATTTTCGGACTGAGGTGAATTCGTATTTTCCAGCATCTGCGAATCCTTTTATACCGCTTTTCAAAAATAAGTTCTGAAATAGGGTAGGCCAGTGGTTGTAAAAAGCTAAAGGTTCTTCATCCAGTCCGGCTTTATTTCTTTCCGCCGAAAACGTTCATAGGGTTTAAACAAAAAATCTTTATAATTTTCATACAGCACTTTTTCGACATAAAGCAGCCGCACAAAATGGGCACTGAGTCTTTGCAACTCGATGTAGACATTATCTTTTTCCCAGAGGACGTGCGTATAATTCTCCGTAAAGTCTTCACCCATCAAATCCTTTTTTACCAGATCGTATTTAGTATCCATTTCATCCATTACAGCAACAAACATGTTTGGATCCAGAGTAATAATAATTGCGTCCAACATAGATTGATTGCTGAAAAAGAGGCGAATCCCCCTTGCACCTTCCATATCTTTTAGTTTGGCGAGGATAAAGGTGTTCTTTCCTCTGGCAGGATCTTTTTCATCAATTTCCTTAAATTGCTTCTTTTCATATTCCTGATAGTTCCAATTGCGCGCTTTAAGGATATTAATACAATCCTCGTACGTGGATTTGCCGACCTCCAGGCCAAAAGGGTTGGGTCTGTCCGCTGAATAAGCGGTTGAATCTAATATTAATGTAACCGTCAAAACCACTAACCAAATGATAGTCTTATTCATTTTTCAATCTCCTTTCATGGTTCAATAAATCTTGCCGACGCACCAATTCGATAAGCGTTTCCAGATTACGGTCGAAGTCTTTGGCAGGAAGACGATACGTATGACCGATTTTGATCCTGTAGATTCATCGGCAATTCATAGCCTATTCGGCCGGTTTTTGTTCGCCTTCTTTGCCTCTAAACGCATGGTTACCGTTTAAAGCCAGCGCTTGCGTTTAAACCAAAATAGCATAAAGACAAAAATCGTAACCAACACTCCCCATAATATAGGATACGACCATTTCCAATCGAGCTCCGGCATAAATTTAAAATTCATTCCGTAAATTCCGGCAACAAACGTTAAGGGAATGAAAATCGTGGCCATGATGGTTAACACCTTCATCACCTCGTTCATTTTGTTGCTCAAGGTAGATAGATAGAGGTCCAGCAATCCGGTGAGAACATCCCGCATGGATTCGATGGAGTCAATGACCTGGATCGTATGATCATATATGTCTCTGAAAAAAATATGGCTGGACTCCTGAACCAGCTGAGATTCTTCATGCATCAGGTGATTGAGTAATTCTCGAATGGGCCATACCTGTTTGCGAAAATATATCATTTCCCTTTTTAAGCTGTGAATGCTCTGCAATGTCTGGGGTTTTGGGTTCTCAAGTAATTCTTCCTCAATCTGCTCCAGTTTTTCACCCACTCTCTCGAGTATGAAAAAATAGTGATCCACCGTCGCGTCAATAAGCGCATAGGTGAGATAATCGGGCCCTGACTTGCGTATGCGCCCCTTTGATTTGCGGATTCGCTCTCTAACGAAGTTGAAGACATCGCCTTCTTTCTCCTGGAACGATATCAAATAATGTGCTCCCAAAATGAGGCTGACCTGCTCGGAGGTAATATGCGTGCGGGCATCATCATAAAACAGCATCTTAAAAACGATAAATATATAATCATCATAGTCCTCAGCCTTGGGACGCTGCCCGGTATTTACAATGTCTTCCAAGGTCAAGGGGTGAATATCAAAATGGTGGCCTATCTTTTCAATAATATCGATTTCATGCAGTCCGTCGATGTTGATCCAGGTGACCGGCGGCGTCGATTTATAGGGAAATGATTCGTCAATGGTTGCTAATTCCCTTTCCTGGAGCTGTTTCTGGTCATAGTTTATTAGAGCGAACTTCGCCGTTTCCGCTTTTTTCTCACCGATATGAACGAGCGTCCCCGGGGAGAGCCCCGCCTTCTTAGAGGTTTTTTTGATGAAACGTGGCATGCGTTTAATTCTCCTTTCGGTACAAGCGGCATAAATTCAAATTCACTATTTGCGGTTCACTGATTTCAAAAGCTCAAGCATGTGATGCAATCGGTCGGTGGTGGACTGAATCGCTAACCGTTCTTTTCTGACAAGCGGTGCTTCGAAGAAATTTGGGGGCAAGATGGTATAGTTAATCCGAATCTGTTTGTACATGATGTTGATGTGGCTTGACAAATTCATCAAAATATTCTCAAGTTGCGGCACAATATCCGTAAACTTCAGCGGGTTGTTTTGAGCTCCCAACGGTTGTGGAATCAATGATACAGACATGAAAAGAACAAATGTAATTATTTTTCTCATTTTTACTCCGATCGTATTTGTGTATACACATAGTTATTTCCAGCAGCACGGTTTAAACCCGATTCTTGCCCAATCTGTCGTTTATGTCAATACCGGCTGGCGGCATGGCGAATAGGCGACAGCATGCGGGTAGTCATTTTTTGGTTTAATGGAGCCAAGCATGATGAAAAAAACCAACCTATCAATTGTGAACAAACCATTGCTCGCATGGATTTTTACGGGCAACCAAAAACTCAAACTGTTGTTGGTGTTGACGGTCGTTGTGACGGTTGTCATACGGGTTATCCCGCTTGAAATGCAAAAACGAATTGTCAACCAGGTCATCAAATTGAAGGCATTTGATCTGTTGCTGATTTACTGTGGTTTCTATCTGGCTGCCGTAGTCATTGCCGGTGGTATGAAGTATCTGGTCGCCTATCTGCAGACGGTCATTGGACAACGCGCGCTGACCGACATGCGCAAAGATCTCTATCGTCATATGCTGACCCTACCATTAAGCTTTTTCAGGAAAACCCAACCCGGTATGGTGGTGCAGTCGTTTACTACTGAGCTTTCCACCGCAGGAGACTTTGTCGGGATGGCCGTCGCGACTCCCCTGATCAGTGCCCTGAGCCTGATTGTCTTTACCGCGTATTTGCTCTGGTTGAACCCGCTTTTAGCCATTGTTTCCTTTTCGATCTATCCATTTTCCCTCTTTGTTCTTCCCATGTTGCAACGACGTGCCAACATTGAAAATAAAAAACGCGTGGATGCGTCCCGTGAATTTTCGGGCAAAATTGCAGAGGCAGCCTCTGGAATTCATGAGATCCAGGGCAATGCAGCCTACCACATCGAGGGCCGCAAGTTTGATTCTCTGGCAGACAGGCTTCAGAAAATCAGAATCACCTGGAATCTCTATCGACAGGGTATCAAAGCCAGCAGCAATTTTTTCACAAATATCAGTCCCTTTATCCTCTTCCTATTAGGTGGATACCTGGCTATCAGGGGACAATTAGACCTGGGTGCGATGGTGGCATTTTTATCTGCCCAGGAAAAACTTTTCGATCCCTGGCGTGAGCTGATTGACGTCTATCAGGCTTATCAAGAAGCCTCTGTCAGCTACCAGCGGACGATGCAATATTTTGATGTTACGCCTGAGTTTTCGATTGCACCTGAAAATCGCCGTCCGTATCAACTGGAGGGAAGCATTGAGGTCAAGAATCTGTCATTTGCTACGGATGAGGGTGTTGCGCTGCTCAGTGATGCGAACCT
>JASFJP010000118.1:0-10013 GCA_050121225.1 Desulfobacterales bacterium | reverse complement strand
ACACAAATCCTTCTATTGTATTCGTTAATCCTCCCCAGGGGTCCAAACGCTATCAAGCAGAAGACAAACTGAGAAGCTATCTCAGTCTCGGCACCCTGGCAAGTGCCCTCCGTAGTGCTGCTTTCTTAAAGCGTTTAAAGCGACAATTGGGTAAAAAAGATAATTTAATTGATTCTGAGAAAAATGATCCCGTCTTTAATATCCAGGTTCTGAACCTCTCACTTAAGCCCGAATTTCAGACGATCAAAGAATTTTTGGTTGATTTCCTTAAACAATTTACGGGCACTCCCCTCATGGTTTGCATGACGGCTACTTCGGCTCAACTCGATGAGGCCGCAGCGGTAGCCCGAGCTGCCCAAGAGATTGTGCCGGCCGCAATCAGATTAATAGGGGGAGCGCATGTCTCGGTTGCGGCGGCGGATTTCTTAAAGCGATCAAAATTTCAATTGGCCTGTATTGGCGAGGGCGTTGAGACCCTTTCAGAATTGGTCATACGGCTTTGTCGTAATCCTGATCTTGATTTTTCAACAATCGCAGGTATCGCATATAAAGACGGCAACGGCCATGTTTATTTGAATTCATTGCGAACACCGATGCTCGAGCTTGATGAATATCCGTTTCCTTCAGATAGTTTAGAATTATTCTGGGAGCATATGGAGGACCCAGATGAGAATCGAAAACATCCTATCTATATTCTCTCCGGGTTCGGGTGTCCGCATGATTGTATATTTTGCGCTCAGCGCAGCATCCACCGTAAAAAAATCAGAGAACGAAGTGCTGAGAATATTTTTGAAGAGATAGAGCAATTGTTCGTCAAAGGGTTCCGGAAATTTGCTTTTGTTCAGGAAACTTTTTTGAATCGCACCGAAAGGTTGGATTCATTTTGCCGGTTGATCGAAGACGCCGGAATACAGATCGAGTGGACCGCTGAAGCCCGGGCCGATCAACTGGAGTATGAACAGTTAAAGCAAATGAAGACAGCCGGTTTGCGATTTATTCAAA
This sequence comes from Desulfobacterales bacterium, assembly GCA_050121225.1. Lineage (GTDB taxonomy): Bacteria > Desulfobacterota > Desulfobacteria > Desulfobacterales > JAFDCJ01 > JAFDCJ01. Next base: position 9,011 of record JASFJP010000118.1, on the reverse strand, counting down.
TCGGTGTTGAGTCCGGCGATCCCGCCTTATTGAGCAAATTAGAGAAAAACATTGACCTTGAACAGGTCGTTCAACTGAGGAATTGGTGCCACGAATTAAAGATCAACACCGCCTTTTACCTGTTGGTCGGTCTCCCGGATCAGGGATGGCAGAGTGTATTGCGAACAGCCCTATTTTTAATGGATCATCCCCCATACAATAGTCTTACCAAACACGCATCGGTCTCGATCGCCATCCCTTACCCCGGCACAAAAATATGGCAGGAGCAAACCGTTCGATTAACCGACAATCATAAAAAACAGATGGGCTGGCCGGAAAGAAATCCTGCAATCAGCGTGAATGATGCCGGCGAATTTGTGGGTAAAAATTCCACCGAAACTGATGCTATGACCCCGGATGAGATTCTGGAGGCCTGGCTATTTCTGGATGACTTTTGCCATTTCTTATTGCATGCCAAGTATCCTGAACAAAATGATAAGGATTCGTCAAGCAGAGCAAAGTCAATGGAATATGCCGGTCGCATGTTATACATGATTCAACGCCGAACGATACGTGATCTCATCATCCGGGCCCATTCAAATATTACCGCTGGCAAACGAAAGGCTGCTTACTTAGAGATTGTCAAATTGGACCAAGATGTCGAAAAGCATTTTAAAGATGTAACAGTCAGCACGGAACCGGCGATTGACGCTTTTATACGGTTTCTGGCGGCCGTCCGATTTTTAAACGGATTTGACACCATGAAACGGCTAAGCATCGGCAATCGGATAAAGTGGATGAAAATTTGCGCCCTAATGTGGCATTCAAAGAAACGCGAAATTAATGACTTCCGATTTGATATCGATGCTAAAAAAAAGGGGCTTGAACTGGATAGGCGTTTGCAGACCTTGGATGAACGGCAATTAAATCGATACCTGGCTCAAATTGATGCCGGGATTTCGCCGGGTTCGTTTCCGGATATTAGCCAGGTTAATCGACAATTCTTCGCCTTCGGGATCAGTTTCTCTTCTGCAGGAGCTGGCGCACTTGAGATTAATCTTCACTAAATCTTAATTTTCGTATCCTAATTTGACATAGGTAATAATAAGGATCTTCTTGAAATGATACACAACCGACAAATACTGACGATGTCTTCGTTTACAGCGATGTTTTTCCTCGGCATCGGATCGGCGATCATCGGAGCGGCATCACGCAACATCGGGCTTTCGCCGTATCAGATCGGCCTGCTCCTGGCTACTCAAAACATTGGTTTTATCCTTTCGGTCATCACAGTGGGAACGCTGGCCGACAGCGCCGACAAGGCCAGACTTATGTTTGTAGCGAGCCTAATCATCGCGACATCATTTTTCTTTTTCTACATGAAAGACTCGTTCATACTGAATGTGGGTATTATGCTCATCATCGGTGTTGGGATAGGCGGATACGAGGGGGCTTCAGATGCGATGCTGCTGGATATACACGAAAGGCGCGAGAGCCTGTTCATCACCGTCAATCATTTCTTCGTCACCTTTGGCGAATTGATGATTGTCATCTACCTCATTTTCCTCCAGATGAATTGGAGAGAAAGTATGGTCCAGTCTGCGGCGGCTGTCCTCGCCCTGGCAATTATCTTTGGTTTTTCCCGCGTTCCGCCGCGGAAGGTGATGACCGAAGGTTTCCGCGAACGGCTGGCTTTTCTCGGTAGACAGCGATCCGTGCTCATGCTTTTTCTTATGGCCTCCTGCGCAGTCGGGATTGAGCTATCCCTTATCGGAATTATTACAACATTGCTCATGGAATTTTATGGATTTGACCAGGTAACTTCGAAACTGGGACTAGTAGCCTTCCTGGCGGGCATCGGGACCGGCAGACTCGTACTGGGGGTTCTCGCACGCAAGCGTCAGCTCCTCCAATACATCCTGGCATTGTTCGCTCTGACTGCCGCAGTCCTCAGTTTTCTAATCTTTGCATCACCGGGAACAGTCATGGCCTACATTCTCTTGATCGTCTCGGGTGCGACGATATCGGTCATTTTTCCGCTGGTCATCACGCTGTCCGGGCTCAAGTATCCCGAGATGTCCGGCACGGTAATGGGAATCATAAAGCTTGGCATCCCCGCCGGTGGGATCGTCGTCCCGTTCATGCTCTCCGTGCTTGTGAAGGCGACATCGTTTGAGGCCGCGCTAATCCTTTTCCCTGCAATCGGGATAGCCGGATTCACGCTTGCGCTTTCCAGCAGGAAACACCTGGCGATCGTCTCCAGATCAGACGCGTCGATGAATACATGATATCCTAACGCTTTTCTTGCAAAATGCTGAACAATTCCATATGTATGGTCTAAATTCATGGTATGATTTTGAGTAGAAAAAAATTATGAAAGAACATACATTTAAAGATCAGGTTGCAATCGTAACCGGTGCCGGGGAAGGCATTGGCCATGAGATAGCGCGCCAGCTGGCATTGCAGGGTGCGGCCGTTTTGCTCAATGATATTAAGGCGGAACTTGCGACGAAAACGGCTCAAGATATTTGCACCCAAGGCGGCACTTGCCTTGGGGTCGGTGGAGATATCGGCGATGCTCAGGTCGTCCGTGATTTGGTCAACCGGGCCGTTGCAAATTTCGGCCGATTAACCATTGCGATTGCTAATGCCGGCCTGTCCCTTTGGGACGATTTCTTTGACTTTAAACCCGAGGATTTCAAACGTATTTTGTCGGTAAATTTAGGGGGATCATTTTTTCTGGCCCAGGCGGCTGCCCGCCAGATGCGACGGCAGGGGACGGGCGGACGCCTTTTGTTTTTGTCGTCGGTGGCTGGAAATCAGGCCATTGCCACATCATCGGTCTACGCTATGACCAAAAAAGGCTTGGAAATGCTGGCACGAAGCCTGGTAGCTGAAGTGTCTGCCTACGGCATTACCGTGAATGTGATTGCTCCGGGAGCCACCGTTACACCCCGCACTGTGGCAGCCGTTCCTGATTATGAACCGATCTGGTCGCAAGTTACGCCTACAGGACGGCCGGCATATCCAATCGATATTGCCAATGCAGCACTTTTTTTTCTTTCCCCGCAAGCCAGCCATATTACCGGTCAAACCCTGATTGTTGACGGGGGATGGTCGGCTACGAGCCCCGAACCCCAATCACAATTCGTGGACAAAACCAAGTGATTTAACGAGAACGGCTTACACCAAATTCATTGCCGGGCATCTCAGATGAGGCCTATGCGACTTGGGTCAAGAAAAAATTCGTTTTGAAGTTTTGAGATTTCAAGGAGATGAACCAATCAAGTAAACATCAGCCATTTGCCAGCACCCTATGGATTACTTTGCGGAGATGCATAAGTCAAGATTCGGAGAGCAAGGGTCCCTAAATCAACCAATGGCGCAACTTACTGCAGAAATTTAGATAAAGAATCGTAGGCCTGCTCGGCCGCCATCACCGCATTGTGGCTGTGGCGACTGAGCTCGACGTTTATGAGTCCCGCATATTTGATTTCTTTTAAAGCATCAAATACTTCTGAAAAATCTATTTCACCTTCGCCGAATTGGAGATGTTTGTGATCTCCCTTTTTCATATCTTCGAGGTGAATGTTCTTAAGACTGTGACTGTAATCTCGAATGCATTTGGCGAGACTGCAGTCTTCGGTTAAAAAGGCATGGCCCACATCCAGTGTCAGGCCAAATAAAGGGTCTTCGACAAGTTCCTCGAGCTTTTGAAATTGGGTCAAGTTTTCGATAAACATGCCGGGTTCCGGCTCAAAAGCCAGAGGAATACCATATTGGCCGGCATATTCTGAAAGCTCCCGACAACCTACGATTAGCCAATCCCAAGCCTCAGTCTCTTTTACAGTGTTATGTTTCTTGCCTGACCAGAAAGAAAGCGCTTCCGCGCCAAGCATGGAGGCGATATCGAGAGCACGTTTTAAAAAATCTAAACGGATTTGTCTTGCGCTCCCATTTGCGGAGATAAGCGTCGGTTCATGCTTGTGACGGGGGTCTAACAAAAAACGAGCACCTGTCTCAATAACACAGGCCAACGAATTTTTTTTGAGCCTTGCTTTTGTCTGTTCCAGTTGTCGCTCCAGATCGGAAGCTCCGGGATTTAATATGTAATTGTCCAGGGTTATGGCAACGCCCCGATATCCCAGGCCTGAAATTATTTTCAGTGCCGATCCCAGGGAGTGACAGTTAAAACCATTGGTATTGTATCCCAAGCGAAACACTAGGCCTCCGTTGCAGCAGTGTTTATAACACAAACTTTTCCTACTAAATCATGAGCTTAAGTCCTTTGGCTTCAATTTCATGTCTGATTTCTTCGGGGAGTGCCTTATCCGTAAAAATTGTGAACGAGGGTTTCAGCGGCGAGATCTGAAATGTGCACAGTTTATAGAATTTACTGCTGTCAACCAGCACATTGATATGCTGGCTACGCCGGAACAATTCCGGAAATAAATCATTAATGAAGTGCATCTGAGTCATTAGCCCATTGTCCACTGAAATGGCCCCGACAGAGATGAAAATTTGATTCAAATTGATCCGCTGAATGGAATCGACCACCCATCGACCATGCAGGGCTTTGAACTCGCTTTCAACCGCTCCGCCGGTGCTGATGACCTGTATTCCTTGAATACCGCCCAGTTCAACGGGAATTTGAAGTGAATTGGTCAAAACGAGTAGACTTTTATAGGAACGTTGTTTGATCTCTCTTGCCAGGTAGGTGGTGGTGGATGAATGGTCGAGGAAAATTGACGTGTCGTCCTGAATGTGCTGAACGGCATTTCTGGCGATGGCCTTTTTTTCTTTTGCTTGATTTTGCAGGCGTTTGTCAAAGTGGGTCTCGGATTGAATGCCGTTTAACAGGACGGCGCCGCCAACTACCTTTTTTACCAATCCCTGTTTTTCAAGGTCTTCAAGATCGCGATGGAGTGTCGATATGGAGGCATTGAATAATTTGGCATCCTCATTGATGTTAATCCGGCCGATTTTGCGAAGCCTGTCCAGAATTTTTTCTTTTCTCTCAAAAGGATACATGCTGGTCATTGGTAAAATCGTGCGAAAAATTAATAAAATTTGAAATGAACTGTTGAAATATAATTAATCATAACCACCCTTTTGTAAAGAAATTTCTTATCATTAAACTTATTTTTGAATTCATATTTTCTTAGAAAAATGAAAGAATTTAAAAATTAATAAAAAATTTTGAGAATATATGATTTTTCCCTTGACTGTTGGGGGACACTTTCTTTAAGGTTATTCTCAGCGCAATTTCTCTCCAATCTAAAATATGTGTTTCAAATTCTCTAACCCTCTTCATAATTAACTCTATAAGGCCGATTCTGCGTTCACGGCTCAATCAGGTGCCAGGAAAGGAGGACAAAATGCAGACAGATTACAAATATAACATCGGTAATTTAGCCTATGTTGACATCCAGGAGTATCTCAAGAAAAAAGATATCATCATGGTACCCATTGCCAGTCTGGAACAGCACTCCTATCATTGCCCGCTGTTTACCGACATGATAACCGCCAGAGAAGTCACCTACCGGGCTGCCCAGCAGGCCGATGTGCTTTACACACCGGAGTCATGGATCGGTTACAGCCCGCATCATATGGGCCCCCCGGGATTGGGATTGGGCACCATCACCGTGCGGGCCGAGACATTCAGAAATCTATACTATGATGTTGCCCGTTCTTTGATCCACCATGGGTTTAACAAGATTGTATTTGTTACCGGCCATGCTTCCAACATGAAAATAATTGATCCCTTATTGAGGAAGATTAAGTACGATACAAACGCCCTAGTGTGCGTCTATAAGCCTTATGCCGAAAATTATTTCGGCATGATTGCCGACATATTAGAGGGACCCCCGGAAGAAACACCGGGCTGGCATGCCGGCGAGCTGGAGACTGCCCAGGTATTGGCCCACGATGAAAAGCTAGCTCGCATGGATCGCGCCGTTAAAAGCGAAAGAACCAGTACACCGCCTTATTTACCCGATGCTTTTCTGAAAAAGGATGGCACGCCCAGTGTCGAATTTGAAGGCTACAACTATTTTGTATTTCCTATGGAACACCGGGAGTTCTCCGATACCGGTCTTATCGGTAATCCTTTGCGGGGTACCAAGGAAAAAGGTGAAGAATCCTTGAAACGCTTTGCGGAGCATCTGGCACGGGCACTTGGAGAGCTTGAAAAGGTCAAAATTGAAGTCATCAATCGCGAATGGAAAGACAGGGTATAACAATACTAGAGTGGTGAAATCAGGCATAACGCGACTCTTAAATTTCACCCCATGTTTATTCCGTTAAATCAGCTTTTAGGGGCAATTTTAGATTTTGAATTTTAGATTGCAGATTGGTTATATCGCTTTGCTCTACTTTTGATTAGCGATTATAGAAAGGTTTGTGGATGTCCGAAAATTTATTGTTAAGTATTATCAAAAATGAACTGCAGGATATCGTTGGCTATGAAGATGTCAGCGTGCGTGAGGCCGAGCGTTTGGCATACAGCCTGGATTTTTATCTGGTCCCGCAGATGTGGCTTGATCGACGGCAGGCGCTGCAGAAGCCCGATTTTATTGTGTTTCCGGAGTCTGCCGCAGAGGTTTCCCGTATTCATAAGCTGGCCACGCGGCACGGGATCCCGGTTATCCCTTACGGCGGCGGAACCGGCAGCCAGGGCGGTGTGGTTCCGCTCTACGGCGGTATCATCATTGATTTGAAAAAAATGGATCGTATTATCAAAATTGATGAGGCGTCGCTGACGGTTACTGCCCAGCCGGGAATCAACGGCCAGCATCTGGAATGGGCTTTGAACAAAAAGGGGTTCACCCTGGCCCATTATCCGGCTTCCGAGTACGGCGCGACCCTGGGAGGTTATGTCGCCGCCCGAGGATCGGGGACATTGTCGACCAAGTACGGTAAAGCGGAAGACATGGTCGTGAGCATGGAAGTCGTACTCGCCTCCGGCGAGATCATCCGAACGTTGCCGGTACCCAATCATGCCTGTGGACCGGGAATACTGCAGCTGTTCGTCGGTTCGGAGGGAACTCTGGGTACTATTACCGAAATTACCATGCGTCTGGATCCCATCCCCGAAGTTCGCCAATTTAATTCCTATATCTTTGAAGATGTCCGGCAGGGACTTGAAGCCGGGCGCCGAATCATGACCCAACGCTTACATCCCTGCGTCATCCGGCTCTATGATTCAAGCTCCAGCGAGCGGGTTGTTAAACGGGTGCTTGACCTGGATATGAAAGGATCTTTCATGGTGGTAGGATCGGACGGTGATCGACGCTTTGTGGATCTTGAAATGCAGCTCATCCATGAGATATGTGCCGAGCTGAAAGGGAAAGAATTGGGACCCGAGCCCGGTGAACACTGGTGGAAACATCGCTATGATTTTTACTTTCCACCCCACAGCCTGATGCTGCCGGAAATGTTCGGAACCGTCGAAACCACTGCCTCTTACGATAAGATCTACAACATATTCAAAGCCAAGCAGCAGGTCATCACCGAAGAATTCAAAGAGTGGGGCACGGACTACATGGCACATTTTTCTCACTGGTTCCCGTGGGGTGTGATGGTTTATGACCGTTTCCTGATTGCCAAACCACCCCGGGATCCACATGAAGCATTGCAGTTGCATACCGAGATCTGGGGCAAAGCGGCACGTACTTCCCTTGAACATGGCGGTGTGTTAAACGATCATCATGGGATTGGTTTTAAACTGGGCTGGCTGATGGAAGAACAATATGGGGCGACCTGGCCGACGATGCAAGGGATTAAAGATGCGCTGGATCCGGTCGGAATTATGAATCCGGGTAAGCTGGGGTTTATAAGAAGGAAATAGCAGATTTTTTGAATTGAGAGGTAACAGCGATGTTTTTGAGTGAAGAGGAAAGGGATGAAACCATCTGGGCCTGTCGATTTTGCATGATGTGTCATTGTGCGGATAGGGTAGGGCAGGTCGTAAGAAGAGAATCATATACGCCGCGGGGAAGGGGGGCCATCATCTTTGGATTGGATGAAGGCTTGCTCGATTATGATGAGGGCGTAGCGGATATTATGTATACCACTCTTAATGACCGAATTCTTCAGAATTGGTGTGTAGGCAATTATGATCACGAAGAGCTGATAATTGATACCCGCGCCCGCATTTTTGCAAAAGGCCTGGCACCGGAAGGAGTCATCGCCTATGCAAAGAATCTGCGAAAGAATCCGATGCGGGGCGACGATCCGGTAAAAATTTTGTCAGATTCCGGTGTCACGATGGATTCTAATTCAGATACTCTTATGTTTTGCGGGAGTGCAGTCCGGGACTCGCAACAGGCAACACTTATCGCCGCCGGAAAACTTTTCAATCAGGCGGGTAAAGCCTTCAAAGTGCTTGAGGACGAACCATCCAGCGGCTGGGCTTTGTATCAACTGGGTGACTTTGAGGGCGCCAAACAATTATCGGCGCTGCTCGCGGAAAAGATCCGGGATAGCAAAGTTTCGACAGTGGTTGCCTTGGATGCAGACAGCTACCGCATGCTGATGGGAAGAACAACACGATTCGGCGGGGACATAAAAGGAATTAAAATCCTGCATATCAATGCCGTGATGGCCGAGTGGTTAAGGAACAATCAGATATCGGTTGCCGGCATGATTTCCGATGCGGCCACCTATCATGACCCCTGTGTCCTGGCGCGATTCTTTGAAGATATTGAATCACCGCGGTTTATTCTTTCACAGATTCTGGATAATGATCTTAAAGAGATGGCCACCAATAAAAAACTGGCAAATTGCTGTGGGGCAGGGGGCATGCTGGCGGTTCATCGGGCAGATGTAGCCGAAGATGTGGCCGTAATGCGAATCGATGAAGCCAGAGAGACCGGCGCATCGCTTCTGATTTCAGGTTGTCCGCGTTGCGATGAGACCTTTAAAAAGGCGATGACCGCGCGAGGCACTGAAGATATAAAGGTGGTCAATCTGGTCGAGCTTGTGGCTGAGGCGGCAGGAGTCACTTAATTGATTTTCGAATTTTGTCTTAA
>JASFJP010000117.1:0-10022 GCA_050121225.1 Desulfobacterales bacterium | reverse complement strand
CTGGAAAACGGGGTACATATTTCTTACCCAGGCCACGGGGGCTACCCGACAGGCTATGATCCCCGGAAGCGCCTCTGGTATAAAATGGCAAAAAAAGCAAAAGCCCCTACTTGGGTCCCGATGGTGGATGCTACCACTCGTCAGCTCACTTTGACCCTTGCAATGCCATTTAGGCGCCCGGACGGATCGTTGGCCGGCGTAGCCGGCATGGATATCAAGATCACCCAAGCCCTCGTGGAAAGTGAAACCACCACCCGTTGGTCTCAAAAGATGTCCTCTTTTATCGTCGGTGCGGAAACGAATTCCCAAACAAAAAAAAGAAAAATATGGGTCATTTCATCGCAGCAAAAAACGTCTCCCACCGAATCGAATGCGGTGGAGGAAATGTTTAGTCAGAGCCCGGAAATCAGGGAGTTGTTCCGTCGTATCGAAAACAAGAAATCCGGATACTTCGATATGCCATACAAAGGTGTGGACTCACTGTGGGCATATGCCGCTATGATTGCGGATCAATATTTCGTGATTGTCGTACCCAAATCGGAGATCATGACCTTGCCTGAAGAAGTGGGGCAGATGTTTGTAGGATATTCTAGAAATAAGCGGAAAATTACAGGCATCGCCGTAGTGCTGGCCTTATTTTTAATGGGTATCGTAGCCTTTATCACCTCCCACATCAGCACCGGCCACATACTGACCATCATCGACGCCTGGAGGCGGCTTGCGAAGGGCGACTTTTCGGTAAGACTCAAAGCTCGTATGAAAGATGAGCGCATCCAACTGGTCCACGCGTTCAATGAGATCGTCCCCAAGATCGAGGAACACATGCGCATGAGCTACGCCCTGGGTCTTGCCCAGGAAGTGCAACAGAGCCTTTTGCCTCAAAGCGATCCTTCGCTCGCGGGATTCGATATTGCGGGTGCGAGCATATATTGTGATGAAACAGGCGGAGATTATTACGATTTTATCGAAACCAACCGAGACGGTCAGGCCGGTCTGGCCATAGTCGTTGGTGATGTTTCGGGCCACGGTGTATCCTCCGCCCTGCTCATGGCTACCGCGCGGGCCCTAATCATGCTGCGAGCTTCCATGCCCGGTGAAGCAGCCAGTATTATCAGCGACGTCAACCGACACCTGAGTCTGGACACTGCCAAGACCGGAAATTTCATGACCTTTTTTTACTCTGAATTCACGGAGCTCGGAACGGAGGTACGGTGGGTTCGCGCAGGGCATGATCCAGCCATAGTCTACGATCCCTTGATGGATACCTTCGATGAACTCAAAGGTCAAGGCGTGCCGCTCGGATTTGACGAATCTTTCGAATATGACTCTTTTTGGCGCACCATAGAACCCGGCCAGATAATTGTTATTGGAACTGACGGCATCTGGGAGACACACAATAGAACCGGTGAGATGTTCGGAAAAGAAGCGCTAATGGAAATTATTCGTAATAACTATACGGCGTCTGCCCGACAGATCGTGGACACCGTCACTGAGGCGCTTGAGCAATTCCGAGGCGATGATGCTCCTGAGGATGATATCACTCTGGTAGTAATTAAGGTGGGCCGATGATTCCCGTCACCTGACCACCCAATCTGTTATTGTAATTCCATGTATCTCCAACAAAGTTGGAACTATCAGTGTCCTAAAAAAATCTGTCATAGCATCATTGCCAACTTTCAAGGCTGAGGTGTTGCTTTTTGCTATGATTCCGTAAGTATCAACCACTTAAAATCCTTGCGATATCCATTTGAAATATTTAATTTCAGGCGAGTTGGATTAAGGCTGATACTCGGCTTTCGGATTGCACTAAATCACCTTCTACGGCAATAGATGTCACAGTTTTTCTTAAAATAGCGGAGAACCTTAGATGGACTCACCATTGGCTCGGGTGATCTTGGCCGTATTAGGAGGGTATTTCATCATTCTGCTCTTTTTGATCGGCTACGAATGGTTCAGAGAGGAATACCCAAGACCTGCTGCCAACCCGGAAAGCACAGAGCGTATCCAGTATCCCTTTTATCATGAACTGGCTACAACCGCTCTGCAAAGATTTTCCCGTCTGTCCAAACCCGAAAGGGATGCGATAAAAGAAAGCTTGGAAGCCAGTTTGATTTCCATGGAACAGTGGCTGACCCATCTTGACCAATCGGATTACCAGGTAATTTGCATTGGTGAGCTTCATGAAGAATCTACCCGTAATTTTCTTGCCGAAGAGTTTTTCACAAAGTTCAGTGTCGATGTCCTTCTGCTGGAGGCCACGCCAAAAGAGTTGAGACGTCTTATTGAACGGATGAACGCTGGTAGAACCTATTTCCCTTTGCTGGATGCTGATATAATGAAGATTCTACGTACCGTTAGAGCCACGAACTCGGATATCAAGATCTGCGGTATTGAAGAAACCGACGAACAGCAAAAGAAACAACGTGGCCATTCGGGGTCGCGCGATAGATCCATTGCCCGTAATTTCTGGAAAAGGTTCCAACCGGGCATGCGCCACCTTATTCTGTTTGGCGCCATACATTGTACGAACGAACCTCATTGGCTTTTCGAATATCTCCACGGCCAGGCTGCTCTACCCCTAAAAAAGCGTATGTTAAACGCTTGGGTGCTGGGAGAGCATCAAAATGGACCGTTGGAAGCCTTCTTATTCTTTTTGGACATGATCGGTATCCAGAAAAAAAACTTTGTCATTCCCGACACGAATGGATTGCATCCTCGTATCTACGAATTGTTTCAATTGATGACCAATCAGATTTTAGAAAAATATTGTACGCTGATTGTTTTTCGCGTATGAATTTGAACACTAAAGCATTTGCAGCCAACAATCGCCTGCGGAATCGGTAAAACTTGCCGCAGAAAATAATCGTTACAGAAATAGCCTCCAACAAAGTTACTGACAATAAAAGTCATTAAAGCCATTCTAGAAGTGAAGCATTCCAGTACTTCTTCTCATAACTGCCCCAATCTCCTTTTCTCATGTGATGACTCAGAGTGTCCTCGTGTAATGAGCCATCATTTTTTTATTCTGCAATTTTAAGGCTACCAATAAAAATTTGATCTTTTCAAATAACCATGGCTACAATAGGAAGTAGCGTCTTTTTAAGGAGTAGAGCTGCTTTTTTACGCGATTATTGAACGAACCGGATTCGACCAGGCAATGATGAAAAAACACACCAGATGGCTGATCGATGAAATCGATCAGTGGGTAAACGCAGGCATCATCGCGCCGGAACAGGGGCAGGTTATAAAGGATCGTTATCCGAGTTCGGCGGGAGGGCCGGCCTGGGGCCGAATTATTTTTTTTAGCATCGGGGCAGTTTTGTTCTGATTTTAGGCAGCATCATGCCGCTGGCCTGGCTCAGGCGCTCCCGGGTGCTGATCAGCATCTGCCTGATAGGCTTCCTGGTGACCCTTTCTATATCGGTTTCGATGCTCGAAGGCGATCTGGCGGCCCTGGTCATTTTCTTCTGCGGCTGCACATTAATTGCTGCCAGCATAGTGGTTCGGCAGCAGGAAATTTTCGCGGAAATAGGCCCGGTGTTTTCTTTTATCGGCTATTCTATCTATTTTGGCATCCTGTTCATCTTAAGCTTTTACCACCGGGGTCAAGGCGCCTGGTCGGTCCAGTTCGATCACTCCCTACAAAGTCTGTTTTTCTTCTCTTTTGCCTTAGCCGCCATAGCACTCTGGGCTTGGGCCATTTGGCCGGTTTCGCGAAAAAAGAGTTACGCCATCAGGGCATTGAGCGTCGAAACCTACGGTATTCTGGCCACGCTAATTATTATGATTCTCAATACCCTGGGCCTGCTTCCCTTAAAAGGCTGGTTAGGTATGGCGGTGTTTAATGTTTTATTCCTGTATCAATGCATCATGATGATTGTTATCGGTTGTAAAAATCATAGTCTGAAAACCACAGTGATTGGCTGCGTGCTTTTTGCAGTAATTGCGATGGCCCGTTACACGGATCTGTTTTTCAGTCTGCTGACCCGCTCCTTGGTCTTTTTTATTGCCGGCGCAGCACTGTTTTCGGTGGGCATTTATTTTTCCAGAACCAAGAAACAAACTCAGGCAAAGACAACATGAGAAAAATCCTCATCGGGCTGGCCGTCGTAATGCAAATTGCAGTGTTGGCTTTCATGGCCGGCGAACGCGAATATATCCTGCGCAATGGGCGCGCTATCTATTTGCGGACTGCTCCGATCGATCCGCGCGATATATTCAGGGGCGACTATGTGCGCCTAAATTATGAGCTGTCTCGGATACCGTTCACGGCAATAAAAGGTACAGAAAACGTCAAGGAGCTGAAAAAGGGACATAAGGTATATGTCTCGCTGAGAGAAGGCCCAAATGGTTTATACGAAATGGTTTCTGCCGGCATTGAAGAACCCCAAAATGGCGTATTCATCACCGGCCGCAGTATGTATCCGCACCGGCTGCCCGCGACCGGCAGCCCCATATGGATTAGTTACGGCATCGAGGCTTATTTTGTCGAACAGGGCAAGGGACGCGACATCGAAAAACGACGGGGCAGCCGAACCGACATTCAAATCCCGCTTGAAATGGAGATCGCGGTGGGACCGGGCGGCAGAGCGGCCATTAGAGGATTTCGCTGGAGCCCGCTGGGCATTGGTCTACGCGTTTTGCGAAATCCTCCTCGAAATTCAAAAGACTCGGACGCCCTCAGAAGCGCCAGCGTTGAACTGACATTGGCCAATGAGACCGATCAACCCCTGGCAATTGTTACCCTGCCGGATTATTGTTCATTTGACCTGGAAGCGGTACCCTGGACAAAACAGCGCTGGGCACTGGCGCAAGATCCGTGCGCAGAAATTCTTCCCACAAATTTAGATGTTTTGACCCTGGCACCCCGACAAAAAAGACGTTTTGAATTCGACTTTTCCACCGAAAGATGGTTGGTCGAGGCTGATGACAAAATCAAAGAAATTGGCACTCTGGATGGGTCCGAACAGTTTCGGCTTGTTTACCGCCCGCCCGATGAAGCGTCCTGCCGACATCTGAGTCAGCGCGAGATCATCTGGCACGGGTATATGCCGTCCAGGGTTTTCCACGGAAGAGGAAATATAGATTGAAATTGGATATCGTAACCAAACCCAAACCGATCATCATGGATGCAGCGCTTTTTTGAATTTCTCGGCTATTATTTTGTATCCGGCATCGTTGGGATGAATCGGGTCGCTCATTAATTTGCGATTGCCCATGATGCCGTCGAGAATGTTGGGGATAAGATTTGTCCCGGTCTGATCGGCCAATTCCCGATAAGCTCTTCCAAAACCACGATCCCTGAACGGAAATGTAAGGCCACCGATAACCACTCGAGCGCCGGTGTTTTGGATAGATTCGACGATAATTCTGAGATGTTCAAAAGCAATGTCTTTGGCGATCCCGTTTTTCAGATCATTGCCGCCCAATGTGATCAACACCACATCCGGCGATTTGGACAACACATCCCGCTTGAGTCGTTTCAACGCCCGGGCCGTCGTATCTCCCGGCACACCGGCATTTATCACCGGTTTACCAATCAATCTGGACAGTTGCGAAGGATAGTCCATGCCGTCAGTGGCCCCTGTCCCAGAGGTCAGACTATCCCCAAAGCAGATAATGGTCTCAGCGGCGATTTCTCGCGTTTTGGTATTTGTAAAAGAGAAAAATAGGTGATACCCCAAAAACAGAGATATCCCCGCTATGACGATAAAAATCAGTTTTTTCATGAGTATCGAAAAGAATCACTCTCCGTATGCTCCGTAGTTGGTGAATCATATTTTCCTATAAGGTTCTGCGAACTGGATATGCTGGAGCTTCTTTTTTGGGCTTCCAGTGCACGACGAGAATTCCGGATGTGATAAACGCCAGCGCCAACAAAATTTTTCCAGTGATGGGCTCGCCCAGCACCAGTCCCCCAAGTGCCACTCCGGCAATCGGCATGATAAAAAGAAATGAATGCAGCGAGACGGCACCATACTTTTTGAGCATGGTGTTCCAGGCCACAAATCCGAAGGATGCCGTAATCAGGCTCTGGTACAACACAGCCCCCACGACCCGCGTATCCAGTCGAATGATCATGGTGTGGTCCCACAGA
Source organism: Desulfobacterales bacterium (assembly GCA_050121225.1). GTDB lineage: Bacteria > Desulfobacterota > Desulfobacteria > Desulfobacterales > JAFDCJ01 > JAFDCJ01. The sequence goes on along the minus strand of JASFJP010000117.1, from coordinate 3,925 downwards.
AGCGCTCCAAGAATAAAGAAGGGAACGGAGATTATAGTTGAGTACAGCACCACCTGAAACGGACTAAAGGTATTGAGGATGCGCTTCAAGTAAACCACGCTGCATGACCAGATTAAGGTAGCCAAAAGAATAATGAGATCTCCGCTCCGAACATCGCCGGCAACATTTCCCTTTTCCAAAAACATAAATACTACCCCTGCAAACCCGAGGAGTATTCCAAAAAATTTTCGTCGGGTAATCCGATCGCCCGGAATGAAGAAATGCGCCAGAAACAAAACAAGAAACGGTAGCAGATTCACCAGCAATGTTCCGCGGGATGCATTGGATTTGCTAAGTCCCAGGTAAAATAGAGATAGTTGAACGGTGAAGAGTAATGAGAAGATCAGAACTTGGTGCGTTTGTCCCTTTTTCAATGTCACGGTCTGACCGGTTGATTTGGCCCACAGAAAAATTGCCGCGGCAGCAATTCCGAAGCGGATGGCAGCTGTGGTAAATACTCCCAATCCCGAGAAGGCCATTTTAATGGCAACAGCATTGGAACCAAAAAGGATACACAGAAACACCGTAAAAAGTCCTGCAGTAAGTGAAAGCTCCGGGTCTGCCAGCTGAGATTCGGACATCGATAGAAAGCCTTCAAATAAAGAGATTTAACGTCATGCGACACCATACCTGCAAAAAAAGAGGCTACGAACGTATACCACACTGAAACAATTGGCAAGCTGAAAGAATGCCACTTTGATAAATTCTTTAATCTGCATCAACTGACACTTTGACAAAACAGCCGAACTGTGAAAAAGTGCCAATCCGAAATTAACTCTAGCATAGAATAGAGCCCTTGGTATCACGTCAAAGGAGAATTTTTTCAAATGGATCCGAACGTCAAACGATTCAATGCCGCAGCGTTGGAGTATTTTACTGCCGAACAGATGCGTGATATTCACTCCGCAGCCCTGGACATATTGCAAGATTGCGGCACAATAATTCACCATGGACAATCATTGGAGCTATTGCACAACGCCGGGGTGTAGGTGAAAGACGACAAACACGCATATATCCCTGGCAGCCTGGTTGAGTGGACGATTCGCTCGGCACCGTCACGCGTAACTATATATGATCGCAATGGTGATCCTTGCATGTATCTTGAAGGGCGCAAGGTGTACTACGGTACCGGCTCAGACTGCCCCAACCTGTTGGATAGTTTCACCGAAGAACGACGGGAGTTTCTATCCAAAGGTGCAGCATGTCAACTATTCAGGTTTGTCCGACCACCCCCAGCATGAATTGGCCAAACGACAGATGAACGGCCATGGGGGTCTTTTGTCATTTGTCGTGGCCGGAGGGATGGCGAATACAGCAACCGTTATGAATGCCTTTAGGCTTGTCGTGCATGCCGTAACGTTCGGTACAAGAAAAACCATATGCATGCGTCCGGCCACGATTACACATGAACACATGACGCCTGGAGAACGGCAGGCAGCCGGTATTGATGACGGGTTGATCAGACTTTCTGTAGGATTGGAAGACCCACAGGATATTATGAATGATCTGGATCAAGCGCTCGGGGTACTCTCCTAGTGCGAACAATATCCAAATATATCTTCACCATTTGTCTAATCGTTTTTTTTTGATTTCAATTGGTCCTTTGCCGACAGCTCAGCAATCGATCCTTATCCAACCGTTGAAATTCCTGTCTACCATAAGGGTGATAACGTAACACGGAGTTATGATTATTCGAAACAAACGAAATCTCTATCTTACCACGTCCAAACAGACCATCCGGCTGCAGAAGTGATCGAATTCTATGACGCCTATTTAAACGAAAGGGGCTGGAGATCGTCATTTGAGATATGCCAACGAAATTGGGGGACTCTCTCAGACGGCGCAAATGCTGATGACCCTTCAGCAAAGCAACTATTTGCGTCTTGGCAGCATTTGGAATTTAATTTGAAATTAGATCTTTGGTTGAGATACGAGAGGGTTAGCCGAGATCGGCAATATAACGTCGTCGTCCATTGTTTACTACAGCCACTATTCGACAAGTAAACCCATGCCCCAAATGAGTTAGAATCCAATGGATAGTTTCCAAATGCTGGTTTTAACGTCCCAAGACAACGGTATCCAGATTCATATTGTTCAATTAGGGTGAGTTGACAATTGTTTTCAGCTGGTTGGTCAGCATCGGTACGATCTCAAACAGATCGGCAACAATGTAGTAGTCACAATTTTTCATAATGTTTGCTTCCGGATCCGTATTGACCGCTAAGATAAGGCCCGACGTTTTCATTCCGGCAAAATGCTGAACAGATCCGGAGATGCCGCAGGCGATATAGACTTTCGGGTTCACGGTAGCACCGGTTTGTCCAACCTGCATCGTGTGCGGAGCCCATCCGGCATCAACCGCCGCTCTGGAGGCACCGACCGCTGCCCCGATCAATTGCGCACATTCGAAAAGAATACTAAAATTATCCGAGTTTTTCATACCCCGTCCACCGGATATAATAATGTCGGCTTCGGTTAGGTCGATCCCTTTAAAAGAGCTCCGTTTAATTTCTTTTACTTCTAATCTTTCACTGTTAACAGTTGTCTTAAAAGGGACGACTTCGGCCTCACACGGCGCGGATTTTGCTTCTATGGTATTGGGCCGAATTCCATATATGTGATGATTTCCAGCAGCCATTATAGTGGCGATGGTTTTGCGCGAAAATTGGGGTTTTTTTACTTGGTGCTCTCCAAAATTTAGATCAATGCAATCCATGACAAGGGGTGCGTCGAGGGAGGCTGCAATCCGGGGCAGCACATCTTTCCCCTGAGGGCTGGTGAGCCCGCAAATGGTGGAGATGCCAAAACGGTCCATAGCATTGACAATTGCCCTGGCCCATCTAACCGGGTTCCACTGAATGGGACCGTCTTCTGCTGTAATATCGATGATCACGCTAATACCATATTGCTGCAGCTGTTCCTTGTAAAGCGCCCCCTTGCCGTTTAATACGAAAGCACACAGTTCACGTTCTTCTCCCCGGGCAAGGGTGATCACACCGTAGTTTGTCTTCTTAATTTCACCGTCCTTAGATTCTATTAGAATACCAACCTTTTCCATGGTCTCTTTCTCTTTAGGTGCTAAATAATTTTTGCTTCATCACGCAGCACTTGGATAAGCTGCCTGACAACTTCTTCCGGCTGTCCTTTGAGTTCTTTCGCCTGTCGCTGCTCAACAGCGGGTTTCAATTCTAAGATTTCCATGCTGCTAGAGGACTTTTCAATGCTTAAGCTTTCCAGATCAATCTGTTTAACTTCTTTTTTCTTGGCCTTACGAATATCCATAAAAGTCGGATATCTCGGTGTATTCAATCCTTTACCGGCCCCTATGACGCAAGGAAGCGCCATTTCCAGCACTTGTCTGACACCGGCTTCCATTTCACATTCCACTAAAACGTGATCCCGGTCTAAAGAAAACGTCACCACATTGGCTGCAACGGGCATGTCCAGCGCTGCTGCAAGCCTAAACATGGTTTGCATCCCCTCGCTGTCGATGGATTCTTTACCCGTAAAAATGATATCGGGTTTTCCGTCCTGTTCAATAGCCGCTTTCAGAATTCGTGCCGTAATGATGCTGTCGGTCCGGTGATCGGATTTGATTAGTATGCCCCGGTCGGCTCCCATGGCCAAAGCCGATTCAAGGGTGTTTAGCGCACCCTCTTTTCCGAGGGTTACGGCGATTACCTCCGAATTTCCAATTTGGGTCTTAAGTCTGGCGGCCTCCTCAAGAGCATTTTCATCGTAAGGGTTCAGCAAAAAAGTAACGCTTTCATCAATCTGGTTTTTTCCCCTGATGCTAATCTTGGCCGCCGAGTCAGGAACATGTTTGACACAAACATAGATTTTCATACCCACTTCCTTTTCCAAAGAAACTGCTGCCGTTATATCT
>JASFJP010000116.1:0-10096 GCA_050121225.1 Desulfobacterales bacterium | reverse complement strand
GCATCAGGGTGGTACCGCTTTCAGCTCGCCTCCAATTTTTTCAAAGACACCAAGGAGCCCATGCGGGTCTTGGTGAGTGACTTTACGCCGTCACCTTTTAAAGTGACGACCGATCTAAATGGTGAAAGGTTCCAACCGGGTGATAAGTTGGAGGTGACCACCCGTGCCCGACTGCATGCGGGGGGGCCCTATGTCGAAGCGCAGAGCCGCATCACAGCCACACTGCAAATTCAAGGATTTCGGTCCGATCATCCCGAAGCCCGTGGTTTTGGATTTAACGTTAATGTGCCCGGCGGACACCAAAAGCAGATCCTCCATCAAACAGAAGGAATGGTTGGCAACCAAGGGACTCTGATAACTCGATTTTCTATTTTGGAAAGCGATATCCTTTACGGCAAGCTTGTCGCGGAAAGCGCCGTGCGCGACGACCGTGGCAAATACATTAGCGCCCGGGCCTCGGCAGACTATGCTGCCCGTAATCGATTTGTCGGGTTGCGACGCTCGAGTTGGGTACTCAAGGAGGACGAGCCGGCTGCAGTGGACGCGCTGGTAGTAAATGATGCCGGCGTGCCGGTTGCCGGGGTACCGGTTGCTATCGCAGTCGAACGCCAGGTCACAAAAGCTGCGCGTGTCAAGGGGGCCGGGAATGCATATTTAACCCGTTATACGCATCAGTGGGTCCAATCTGCCGATTGTGAACTTACTTCAGGAGATATACCGGTAACCTGTAATTTCACACCTTCGGATCCCGGATCTTTTCGGATCACCGCTTCAGTTCGCGACACGCGCAATCGAATCCACAGCAGTCAGATCTATCAATGGGTTGCGGGTAAGGGACGTGTTGTCTGGCAAGAACGCCCAGACAACAGTCTGGAGATCGTTGCAGAGAAGCCAAGCTATGCGGTGGGTGAGACGGCCCGTTATCTGGTAAAAAATCCCTTTCCCGGTGCTCAGGCACTCATTACCATCGAACGTTACGGAGTCATTCAACGCTGGATTCAAACGCTTGAGGGAAGTACACCGATGATCGAATTCGAGGTCAAGCCGGACTTTTTACCCGGATATTTCCTCTCGGTTGTGGTCGTATCGCCCAGGGTGGAGGCACCACCAGCCGATAGCCAGGTAGATCTCGGAAAACCGGCTTTTCGGATGGGGTATGTCAAGGTTCCGGTGGTCGATCCCTTCAAAGCCTTGGCCGTCACTGTTTTTTCTGAGCATGACACCTACAAACCTCGAGAACGTGTAAAGGTGCAAATCCGGGCGACTCCGCGGCATGGTACGAACCATGGGAAAATTGAATTGGCGGTCGCTGTCCTGGACGAATCGGTGCTGGATCTTATTAGCCGGGGTCTGGATTACTTTGATCCGTATAAAGGCTTTTACAAGCTTGACGGTCTGGATTTGACAAATTACAGCCTGCTGATGCGTCTGGTGGGACGGCAGAAGTTTGAGAAGAAAGGTGCCGATGCCGGCGGCGGCGGCGGGCTGGATATCAGTCTGCGGTCGGTATTTAAATTCGTTAGCTACTGGAATCCCTCGATTACTGCGGATGCCGCAGGGCGTGCCACGATAGAATTTAATGCGCCAGACAACCTCACCGGTTGGCGGGTGTTGGTGATGGCGGTGACTCCCGGTGATCGCATGGGACTGGGCGATGGTCGCTTTAAGGTCAACCGACCCACCGAAATTCGTCCAGTAATGCCCAATCAGGTAACGGAGACTGACAGTTTTCAGGCTGGCTTCAGCATTATGAACCGCACGCCGTCCGCTCGAGATTTATCCGTATCGTTGGCGGCTGAAGGAGTTATCGAAACCGAACCTGGTAAAAAAATTCTTCATGTGACCCGTATGGTATCGGCCGAGCCTTATAAACGAACCACCATCTGGCTTCCATTGCAGACCACCAGGGATGGAACCATACATTTGACGGCACGCGCGGGTGATGATCTGGATCAAGACGGGATGACCCACATCATCCCCGTTGAGAAGCGTTATTCAATAGAAACCGCAGCAACCTATGGTACCACGGATTCGGATTCTGCGTCCGAAAGCTTTCTCATCCCGCAAAATATTCGTACGGATGTCGGTAGCGTGAGCATGGTCGTGTCCCCGTCGATTATCAGCAACCTCGAAGGGGCCTTTCGATACATACAAGATTATCCTTACATTTGCTGGGAGCAGATCCTTACCCAGGGAGTGATGGCCTCTCATTACCAGAATCTCAAAGAATACATGGCCAATGACGTCCACTGGGATCAAAGCCAGAGACTGACTGCCAGCATGCTTCAACGGGCGGCTACCTATCAGGCTCCCAACGGCGGAATGACCTACTATATTCCGCTGGATCGTTACGTCAGTCCTTATCTCAGCGCCTACACCGCGATAGCATTCAATTGGCTGCGTGAGAGCGGGTATAAGATTCCCCTGGTTGTGGAAGAAAAACTTCACGATTATCTGCTGACCTTGCTGCGTCGCAATGTCGTTCCGGATTTTTATTCAAAGGGAATGGCTTCCACCGTGCGTGCCGTGGCACTGGCGGCGCTAGTCAAACACGGCAAAGCAGATCTTTCGGACCTTAGAAGATATCATCGCCATGTTCCGCAAATGAGTCTTTTCGGCAAGGCGCATTATTTAATGGCAGCGGTCAATGTCACGGGCGCCGAAACTTTGCGGAGCTATGTATTCGATCTCATCTTAGCCCACGGCTACCAAACAGGGGGGAAGTTTATATTTAGCGAAACCATCGACGACAGTTATTCACGAATTTTATCCTCGGCGCTGAGAACCAATGGCGCTGTCTTGAGCGCGCTGATTGCATATCGTCAATTGCACGAGAACAAGCAAAGTATAGGTGATATCCCGTTTAGACTGGTACGTTACATCACCCAAACCCGGAAAAATCGTGACCATTGGGAAAACACACAGGAGAATATGTTTTGCATGAATGCGTTGGTGGACTACAGCCGCATATACGAAAGTGAATCGCCGGATATGCAGCTGCGCGTTCTATTGGACGATGTGGAACTAGGCCAAACGAGTTTTAACGATTTGCGCGATCCGGCAGTTGAATTTCGGCGGTCCATTCGGTCGGACGATCCGGGCCGCAAGGCTGAGATGATACTGACACGCAACGGAATTGGACGTGTATACTACGGTGCCCGTTTGTTTTACGCACCGGAGGTTTTGAAGTCCAGTTCAATTAATGCGGGCATTGAGGTGCACCGCGAATACAGTGTTGAACGAAATGGTGAATGGTCTCTCTTACAAAGCCCGATGCAATTGGTTCGCGGTGACCTGGTTCGAGTAGACCTTTTTGTGTCGCTGCCTACTGCCCGCAATTTTGTCGTGGTCGATGATCCGGTTCCCGGAGGGTTAGAACCTGTGAATCGAGATCTGGCAACAGCCTCCGTTCTAGATGCCGACAAAGGGCAATTTCAACCCGCAGGCGGGTCTTGGTGGTTTCGCTACAGTGATTGGTCTTCCTACGGTGCGTCCCGGTGGAGTTTTTACCACCAAGAACTTCGCCACAATGCCGCACGGTTTTATTCTGAATATCTGCCGGCCGGCAATTATTATCTATCATACACGGCTCAGGCGATTGCTCCGGGTGAGTTCACTGTGATGCCTGTGCATGCTGAGGAGATGTACGACCCGGATATTTTCGGCAAAGGGCTGTCGGCTAAGTTGGTGGTGGGGCGGGAGTAGGATTCCCTGGCTTATGGAATTCGACCCCATAGATGCGTATTGCTATTGTTGGAGACCCGTTAGAGCACTTTAACCGGGAACCTTGAACGGTGAACCGCTCAAACCAAGAAAAATAAACTTTACTGCAGGCTATATAAGTCATACGGCAATGCACAAAAAATTTATTACCATCCTGTTGCTGGCCTTTGCTGTAGGAGCGCTCGTCGGAAAAACCAGAACCGATCTTTTGCCATTGCCCGATTCACTTAACTTTGATGATTCGGAGATACGCAAAGTACAGATTATGGATCGCCGTAACGTGCCCCTGACGATCACGTATCAAAATCGCTGGAATATTCATGATTTCATACCCTTGCATGAAATTCCCGTTTTTTTGCAAAAGGTCTTCGTAATTTCTGAAGATCATCGGTTTTATCGTCACCGTGGTGTTGATTGGCGGGCGCGTCTGCACGCCATGTATCAAAATGCGAGAGCGCTGCGTCCTCTTCGGGGAGCCAGCACCATCAGCGAGCAGGTGATTCGCATGTGGCATCCGCGACCGCGGTCAATCTGGTCCCGCTGGCTGGAGGGAATCGAGGCAACCCGGTTGGAGCGGCAGTTTTCCAAAGCAGAAATACTCCAATTCTATCTCAATCAGGTTCCCTATGCGAGTCAGCGACGGGGAGTGTCGCAGGCTGCGGCTTATTACTTTGATCGTGATCTGGAAACACTGAGTCTTAAAGAGATGCTGGCCCTGGTGGTGATGGTCCGGGCGCCGGGACGCCTGAATCTGTTCCGCGGATTTGAACACCTTAACCAACCGATTCTTCAGCTTGCCGGACGATTGCTTGAACGCCGCTTGATCGATACCAATGAATACGCTCAAATATGCTCTGAAGGAATCCAGGTTAGACCGGCTCGACTTGCGGTAAAAGCCAGTCATTTTGTTCATTATGTTTATCGATCAACTCCGGTTTTATCCTCGCAACCAAAAGGCCGATTGCAGACGACACTGGACGCTGGCCTCCAGAATACTGTTCAAAAGATCTTGGATCATTGTCTGCGGGATTTAGAGGCGCGTGGTGCGAGCAACGGTGCCGTGCTTGTGATTGATCACCGTAGTGATGAAGTTCTGGCCTGGGTGAACGGCACGGGAGGCGAGGAAATGATGCCGGGCAGTTGGATAGATGCGGTGACCACTCCCCGTCAACCGGGTTCCACTCTCAAGCCGTTTCTGTATGCGCTAGCGCTGGAGAAGGGTTGGTCGGCTGCAACAATCGTGCATGATTTTCCGTTGATAGCACCTATTGGCCGGGGACTGCATTCGTACAACAATTACAGCCGCACCCATTACGGCTCTTTGCGGGTGCGGGAGGCTCTCGGAAATTCGTTGAATATACCGGCCGTTCATGCTATCCGCTTCGTGGGGGTGGAAAATTTTCTGCTCAAGCTAAAATTGCTGGGAATCCAGAGTCTGAAACAGCACCCCGATTACTATGGTGACGGTCTGGCTTTAGGCAATGGTGAGATCACCTTGCTGGAACTTGTGCGAGCCTACGCCGTGCTGGCCCGTGCGGGGACTCACCGTCCCATTAAATTACTTGTGAAAAATGATCGTACTTTGGCGCCAAGTCGCACCATCTTTTCTACGGGAGTTACCTCGATCATTGCAGATATTTTGTCAGATCCTGAGGCCCGCAGATTAGAGTTTGGATATGGGGGTCTGTTGCGCTTTCCGGTTCAAACTGCTGTTAAAACCGGGACCTCCAGTGATTATCAGGATGCTTGGGCCATTGGTTTCAATTATCGATTTACTGTAGGCGTGTGGATGGGCGATTTGAAACATCGCCCCATGGATGGAATCACTGGAGCGGCTGGACCGGCGCTGGTTTTACGTGCTGTATTTTCAGAACTTAATCGTCATCGCCTTACTCGTCCTCTTTTCCTCAGTCCGCGTCTGGTAAAACTGGAAATTTGTCGAGATAGCGGCCTACCGGCCGATGAACAGTGCTCTAGCATGCGCGAGTGGTTTGTACCGGGAATCGAACCGATACAAAGGGTTCGTCGGCTGCAAGAAAATCAGTCTATCCGCTGGAGGCAGCCGACCAATGGTTTGCAACTGGCTTTAGACCCGAGAATCCCTGATGCGCATGAAGCATTTTTATTTGTGCTGGATGAGATACCTCAGGGAGCAACCGTCGATTGGTATGTCAACGACCAATTCGTGGGTGAGACAACTACCGGAGAATATCTATGGCCTCTACAACGGGGCGATCATATCCTTGCAATCAAACTGGGGATCAATCAATTATCACCATCATTGAGCATATCAACACGGCAGTTTACGGTAAAATAACGGCATTGAAGAATGCGCAGTCTCCATTAATCCCTCTGGGGGGAGCGGCACCCACCGTGTTAAAAAACAGAGGGGCGCTGCAGGATATTGATCAACTCTCGTTGGTAAAGTCCATTGTCAAAATGGCGGGATCGATGTCCATGTCGAGTTGAAATCGAACTCCAAATAAAAAGATCGCAATGGGAAAGCCCAAAAATGTTCCTAAAGAAGGGTTTTTTTATTGAGAATCTGAAACTAACATGCAATTTATACCCAAATGAAACGTCCCGTTTTGATCGATATATTGAAATTTTTGGGCGTCATTGCCGCGATTGTTTGGTTGATGAGCCGTGGTACGGAACGACTCGGTTATAACTGGCAGTGGTATCAAGTCCCCAAATACATATTTCAAATTCAAGATGGACAGCTTATATGGGGTCCTCTCATAGATGGCCTGATGGTGACTTTCCGCATCACTGCCTGGAGCCTGGTTTTGGCGATGATATTCGGATTGGTAACCGCCCTGTTCAGATTATCAGCTTCCTTTGTATCCAGAGCCCTTGCCCGGGGTTATGTTGAAATTATCCGTAATACCCCCTTGCTGGTACAGATCTTTTTTTTGTATTTCGTGTTGGCACCGATATTAGATCTGGACCGTTTTTTTGCGGCAGTGCTTGCACTGAGTCTCTTCGAGGGGGCATACGCTTCGGAAATATTTCGCGCCGGTATCGTCTCCATCCATCAGGGACAATGGGAGGCTGCCTACAGCCTCGGACTCAGCTCATATCACACCTACCGGTACATCGTTCTTCCACAGGCCATCCGGCGTATTCTTCCGCCTTTAACCAGCCAGGGGATATCATTAATTAAGGACTCCGCTCTGGTCAGCACAATAGCTGTCTATGATCTAACGATGCAGGGGCGCGCAATTATTGCCGAAACATTCTTGACATTTGAAATCTGGTTCACCGTTGCTGCAATTTATCTTATTATCACAGTTACACTTTCCCTTGTGGTTACCATCATGGAAAACTATTTTAAAATTAGAGTATAAGCGCACGGGAAATAAGCGATGTCTTTAAAAAACGCGGATGACTATATAATTACGGTAGACAGTCTCAACAAAACGTTTCCTGGCGGTATCCATGCTTTGGTCTCTTTTTCCACCGAGGTACGGCGGGGTGAAGTCCTTGTGATTATTGGGCCATCCGGATCTGGGAAATCCACGTTTCTGCGTTGCCTGAACGGACTGGAAGAAATTGACAGTGGTACGATCATCATTGATGGAATTGCTCTTGACGACAACAAGAAAAATCGTTTGGAGATCCGTAAAGAAGTGGGCATGGTCTTTCAATCATTCAACCTGTTTCCGCATATGACCGTATTGGATAACGTTAATTTGGCACAGAGGCTCGTCCGCAAAAAAAACAAAGAAAAGGCCACACAGTCGACCATGGATCTATTGCAGAAGGTGGGCATTCCGGAAAAAGCGGACAGTTACCCGGCCCAGCTCAGCGGGGGGCAGCAACAACGGGTTGCGATTGCCAGGGCCTTGGCAATGATGCCTAAAGTGATGCTCTTTGATGAGGCCACCAGTGCTCTCGATCCTGAAATGATCGGAGAAGTCCTGGATGTCATGAAAGCCCTTGCTCGCGAGGGGATGACGATGATTGTGGTTACCCATGAAATGGGATTTGCCCGTGAGGTCAGCGATCGGGTAATTTTTATGGAAGATGGTGCAATTGTTGAGGAAGGAACGGCAGAGCATTTCTTTTCACGGCCGGAAAAACAACGCACCAAACTTTTTTTAAGTCAGATCCTTTAGTTACCCTTAAAAACATTGAACGCAATAAAAAGAAAGGAGGATACTATGAAAAGGAGTTTTTCAGTTTTGCAATTGGTAATTGTTTTAGCGCTGGTTTTTGGATTTGTTGTTATTGTTTCGGCGGGTGAAATACAAAGAAAGTTAAGCTCTGAAAGCACGATCGAAGAAATCGCCAAGCGTGGCGTCATTCGAGTCGGTATGGACATTTTTGTGCCGTGGGCGATGAAAGACAAAAAGGGAGAATTAATTGGCTTTGAGATCGACGTCGCCAAACAGCTTGCCAAGGACATGGGGGTCAAGGTGGAGTTTGTTCCCACCAAGTGGTCCGGCATTATCCCGGCCATCATTACCGGCAAGTTCGATGTCATCATCGGGGGAATGTCAGTCACCCCCCAGCGGAACCTGAAAATAAATTTTACCAATCCTTACTACTATTCAGATCAAGCCATACTGGCCAACAAAGAATTGGCGGCAGGTTTTAAAGTCCCCGATTTTAACAGTCCCGATGTAACGATTGCAGCTAGACTCGGATCCACTGCGGCAATAGCTGCCAAACGACATTTTCCAAAGGCAAAACTGCGGCTATTTGACGATGAACCTTCGGCAGTTCAGGAGGTGCGCAATGGCAAGGTGCACGCCATGGTGAGTGCCCAACCTCTTCCGGCACATACTGCGCTTGAATACCAGGAAACGCTTATTTCCTATGATGTCAGCTTGATGAAAGAACCAATTTGCTTTGGTGTCAGGAAAGGCGATCCCGACACGCTGAATTACTTTAATAACTGGATAGAAATTGTCAGGAGTAAAGGTTGGATTCAGGAAAGGCACGCATACTGGTTTCTCAGTCTGGATTGGAAAGGCATGGTTCAATAATCCTCACCCAACAAGCCGCAGCGGTCGCAGCACATGCATACACTGCCGCTGCGGCGGCGCAATTTCGATGAGAAGGTCCGGTGATTCAAAAGAGAAGCAAAATCACGCGGCTTGACATTATCCTGCTGCTTATTCTTTTTGGTGGGTTTGCCTACATTATTTACCAAATCACGGTTAAATTAAACTACAAGTGGCAATGGGGAATAATCCCTCAATATCTCTTCCGCCGAGACGCGGAAACGGGGAGGTGGATTCCCAACTACCTGATGCAGGGACTTTTTACCACGCTGCGCCTGAGCATTTGGGGTGTTATCTTGGCAACCCTCTTCGGTACTGCAATGGGGCTTTTACGAACATCTAAAAGCCTCTTTTACCGGATGATCGCCCGTTCCTACGTCGAACTCATGCGCAACCTCCCACCGCTGATCATCATTTTCATATTTTATTTCTTCCTGAGTGATCAGATCATGCCCTTTATCGGGTTGGACGATTTTTTGAGATCCAGTTCCGCGGGCACCCAACAATTTTTTGAAGTGCTATTTGCGCCCCCGAGTGTGGCATCGGCGTTTATTTCAGCCCTATTCACGCTAGCCATATTCGAGGGCGCCTACATTACAGAGATTGTACGTGCAGGGATCGAATCAGTGGAGAAGGGCCAATGGGAGGCGGCCCATGCTCTGGCACTGTCAAAATGGCATACCATGCGCTACATAATCCTGCCACAGGCCATACAGCGGCTTTTACCGGCCCTTGCCGGGCAGTTCATATCTCTCATCAAAGATTCCTCCATTGTTTCCATTATTTCTATCCAGGAACTCTCATATCAGGGGACCCAATTGATGGCGTCGACCTATTTAACGATTGAGATCTGGGTCACTATTTCTCTGATGTATTTGGTACTGACGCTGTCATGTTCGCTTGCCGTTGGGAAACTCGAAACCTACCTGGCCCGAAGTCGCGTATAATCCAGATTCACCTTGGGCGGAGACCTAAGAATGATAAAGAAATGCATTACCACTAAATGCAAAAAAACAACACGGTTATCCCGAAAGCTCAAATAAGTTACGGCGGCATTGAAGATAATCCAAAAAACAATTAAGTGGTATTGGTCATGATAAGTAGCTGTCGTGCTTATTGATGAGAAAGTCTACCGCTATAGAGGTTCAATTCGTACCGGGATGCCCTTTAACAGGGGGAAGCCGCTGATGGGATCGTTGATATTGTCGTGGGTAACAAAATTTACCCGCCATTCTTCCCAGCCATGGTAAATTTCAATAACACCCCGGCGCAGCTCAGATTTACTGACAATTTTAGCCGGAATTTCAAGTGAACCGATCTCCGAGACGATCCGCACCACATCGTTTTCTTTAATTCCCAGA
>JASFJP010000115.1:0-10110 GCA_050121225.1 Desulfobacterales bacterium | reverse complement strand
TGGCCCGTTATTACAATCTTCCCTCACGCAGTGGCGGTGCAGTTTGCGATGCCAAAGTACCCGATGCCCAAGCAGGTTACGAATCCATGATGAGCCTTTTAATGGCCCAGGTCAGCGGTATCAATTTTGTGCTGCATTCGGCCGGCATCCTCGAATCCTACAATTGCGTGTCGTATGAGAAGTTCATCATTGATGATGAAATGTGCGGGATGGTCAAACGCATAAAAAAAGGATACGAAGTCAATGCAGACACCCTATGTTTGAACGTAATCAGGGAAGTAGGCCCGGGCGGTCATTTTCTGGACACGGACCACACCTTTGAGCACTTTCGAACGGAATTTTATCAGCCCCAGTTATCCAACCGTGACGTCTTTGAAAGCTGGCGCGACCAAGGATCTCCTCAGTGCATGCAAGCAGCCAATAAACGATATAAGGAGATCATCGAAACCTACGAAGTTCCGGAGCTTCCGGCAGATGTAGATAAGAATTTGCAAAAATTTATAGAAAAAATAAGCTAACAGCCAAAAGCCCACCAGCGGCTAAATATTAACAGAGAGGCAAACATGAATTTAAAAGGACTCCCCGGCGGTCTTTACACACCACTTTCACCGGATCAGGTCGAAACTATCCACGAAGCGTCTTTGACGATTTTGGAAACAATTGGTCTCACCTATGAATCCGGATTGGATGCAATCCTTGAGATACTTGAAGATGCCGGAGCGAGAATTGACCGCAACCAGGCGCGGATCATCTTTCCACGAAAACTGGTGATCGCACAGGCCGCCAAGGCGCCTGAACAGGTCATCCTCTGCAGCCGGGACGGGGAAAATGATCTGGATCTCAGCCGACATCAAGTCTACCTGGGAACTGGCGGGGCGGCAATTCAAATTTTGGATCTTGAAAGCAGTGACGTACGGCCGTCCACCCTGAACGATCTTTATCAGCTTGGCAGACTCGTCGACGCACTGGATAATATCCATTTCTTTTTACGGCCCTGCATTCCTACCGATATTCCGGAAACGGCTTATGACGTCAATGTCTTTTATGCCTGTTTGAAAGCCACTGCAAAGCATGTCATGGCCGGTGTTAACGATGTAAAAGGATTTTACAATGTATTGGATTTGGCTTCGATGGTCGCCGGCGGGCTGGAAAAACTAAAAGCAAATCCGTTTATTTCAATCATCACTTCTTTTGCCATAAGCCCCTTGAAGCTTTGTACCCAATCCACCCTTATCATGCAGGAATGCGTGCGCAATCAAATCCCGGTCGCTCTTTCCAGCGCACCGATGGCCGGCTCCACTTCTCCGCTGACAATGGCGGGCACCCTGGCTCAACTGCATGCCGAGCAACTAGCAGGCATTACCATTTGCCAGTTAACGAATCCAGGAGCCCCTATTCTGTACGGAGGAATCCCCGGAATGGCCAATCTGCGAACAATGGGTTATCTGGGCGGCGCCGTTGAATGTGGCATGATGAACGCAGCCATTCATCAGCTGGCCCACCACATTGGGGTGCCGAACTATAATTCGTCGGGGCTTACTGAATCCAAAATACCAGACGCTCAGTCCGGATGGGAAAAAGCCACAACCACCCTGCTGGCAGCCATGGCCGGCTCAAACTATGTTCACCACGCAGCGGGGATGCTGGAATCCATGCTGACCGTCGCCTATGAACAGTTCGTCATTGACGACGAAATAATCGGAATGTGTTGCAAAGTCTTGAAAAGCATTGCGGTGGACACCGAACATTTGGCGCTGGAAGTTATTGAGACTGTGGGACCCGGCGGAAATTTTATGACTGCCGACCACACGATGGACCATTTGCATACTGAATATTTTCGCGGCAACAGTGTGACCGATCAAAAAGATCGGGACAATTGGACCGAGGATGGATCGCCGGATGCCAGAAAACGCGCTGGTGATATTGCTCGAAAAATTCTGTCCGGAAAAGCACGATCTCACATTGACCCTGAAGTCGATCAGGCAATTCGGGAGAAATATGATATACTTTTATAATTAAACCCGAATAATCCGGCCTATCCGAATCCAGCTGCAGACTTGCTGTCGGTCTTCATCCCTGAATCGGGTGGCGCCGCGGCACATGATCTCCAGCGACGCCTTTTAGATTTTGAGCGATTTTCGATTTCCTCCTGCCGTTGAGTATGAACCTATTGGGAGTTGCAATGGTATCCACATCTACTTCCAGTGCGCTTGCATGCGATCCAGCTCTTTAATGACTTCCGAAGCTAAAGGGGCCGGTTTGTGATCCATGGTTTCCCGGGTGAGTTCGCGCAGGCGTTCTTCGAAACGCTTTGCCCCCGCTTCCCTCCATTGGTCATAAACTGTGCGTTCGAAAAGTTTGGAATACCTTACCTCTCGAAAATGCTTCATGGTGTGGTCTTCTTGCAAATAATGCCCACCCGGACCTACGCGATCAATTAGATCAACCGCCAGGGTTTCATCTGTCACCGGTAAACCGTTCATAAACTGATTCACATTATGAAGAATTTCGTTGACCAGTACCATAAACGCGGGCGAAACAAGCGATCCGTGGTCCATCCAACTGCTGCAGTCATGGACTAGACTGGATCCAATGGCGGCCGCACTGAGACATTGTAAGGTCGCTTCAGTTGCTGCCTGGGGATCACAAAATTTGGCATCGGTGCTGCCGGCGGTTCCAAAGAAGGGTAATTTGTAGTATTGTGCCATTTGAGCCATAGCGCCAACCATTAGGGCCATTTCAGGTGCGCCGTAGGAAAATATCGATGTTTGCATATCCATAATAGTAGCAAACGCGCCATAAATAAAAGCAGCTCCCGGCCGGGCAACCTGGGCAAGCACTAAACCGCTTAGAGATTCCGCACTTCCCTGTATGATGGTACCGGCAAAAGTGGCCGGCGCCGAGCCGCAGGCCTGGGGAGCCGGAAAGTTGATGAGTGGGATACCGTGCTCAACTGTGAAAAGCATTTTATCCACCGCCGGGTCATAATATTCTAACGGTGAGATAGGCTCGGAGTATTGAACAATGGTTGGCGCTTTTTCAAAATTTTCTTTGCCACCAAAGATCAACAGGGCCATTTCATAGATGTCGCGTTCACTGTTGGTGTCCTTGCAGCAAAATACCAGTGGTTTTTCGCAATAAGTCAGGGCTTGTCGCACAATAACTCGATCGGCGATGTCCGGCGGTTGATCATCGGCCATGCCGATAATCATTGACCAGTGAAAATTGGGCAATGCATCCGCCAGAGTGGCAGTGATGCGGCAATGCTCGCTGGTAAAACGCATGCGCTCATCTGTGATAGGATCCAGATAATCAATACAATCTAGACTGGGGCCGAACCAGGATTTGTCTCCTTCCAAAAAGACGGACCGTTCCCCCCTGCGGTTACCCAGTACGACGCGAGAGGGCGCTTTGCGGATGGCGTCCTCCACCAACCAGGCAGGTATACGGACCCGATCACCTTCCACTCTGGCACCGGCACCGTCCAACAACTCCAATCCCCGTGGATGCGTCATCTTGACACCGGTACGTTCCAAAACTTCCAGTGTGGCCATGTGGATCTGCGCAATTTGATGATCATTAATAACTTTCAGTTTTGGTTTGAAATTTAGCTGGGGAAGTTTAATTTCTGTCATTTTTGCCTCCTTTTGTTTGCATAGGCTCCTTTTGTTTGCATAGGATTGTTATCAAATCTCAAACTACATGCACCCAATTATTTACCTTGCTAAATGGATACACGGCTTTTTGCGCAATGGAAGGCAACTTGTCAGTCCAGTGGAAGCCGTCTTAGGCGATCGGGGCAGCCTGGATCATAAAAGTGATTAATTGGGCCCTCATTTACAAAACGATCGTGGCATCGTTTTAGCGCTTTCGGCGACAGTGTTACCCCCAGACCGGGTCCTTCAGGGACCTGGATAATATTGTTCGTCTGCCTGAACGGTCCTTCTTCAATAACATCATCGGTTTGCCAGCGAAACAGCGACTGACTCGGCTCATGAATCCACTGGGTGGCTGCAGTCATTTGGAGATAAGCGGCATTGCAGACGCCGGCATCACCGCTGTAACACCAGAACCCGATTCCCATCACCTCGCAGGCACCGATGAATCGAACTGCGCGACCGATTATGCCTAACACTGCGAAGTTTGTCACAATAGTGTCAGGAGTTCCAAGTGCAACCGCCCTACGGACCAAAAAAAAGGTATATCCATAGGAATGGTAACAGGTGTCGCTCGGATAGCGGTGATTTTCATGACCCATCTCTCCTTGTTTCGAATTTGGACCGATAAAGAAAGTACAAACTTCGATGACCGGTAAAAGTTGAAATTGCATAGTGCCCGTGCAAAAATGAAAATTAGCTATTTTTGCCTTCCTGCGAAAATATTTTTTTCTTGAATACATAGGGTTAAGATTGCTCCTGCGAATGACACAACAGCAAAGGACAAAAATACAGCATAGTAAGAATCAAACAGGTCAACAATTCTCCCGGAAAGCGGTGTGGTGATGATACCGGCAATACTTGTAAAGGTCGTTAAAAAACCCATGCCAGTTGCTGATAATTTTCTTGAAAGAATATCAGACGGGTAGGCAGCGAGAAGAATATCTGGCATGATGATCATTAGTCCGACCACGGAGAGCACGCAGGCAGCCAATATAAGATTTACACCGAGATATAAAATTAATGTTGATCCGGAAAGAACGATCATTCCGAGGAGAATGAGTGGTTTTCGTCTTCCGTTAAAATAATGGTCTGATAAAAATCCGGCTAAAGGAGATGCAAGGGCACCCGGCAACAAAATAATAGCTGAAATTGTGCTCGCCCGGTCAACGGTCATGGTATAGCCTTCTTTTAGGAAGGACGGTATCCAAACGAGGCATCCGAACTGAACATAGCAAAAACAAAAATAGACCAGCGCCACCGTCCATAAAATACGATTGCTCAGAACAACCATTAATCCGGATCTTGTACCGCCCTCAATTTGTTTTTCCAGCTCAATTTCATCATTAAACGCAGGAAGTCCTCTTTCTTGGGGATGATCTCTCACCTGAATCCAAAAAATCAGAGACACAGCTGCCATCATCGCGGGCGGTATGATAAATGAGCTGCGCCATCCCAGTTGATCGCCAAGCAATCCGGAAATCCAGATTCCAAAACTGCTGCCTGCGGCTACACACGTCGCAAAAAATCCAATTGCCGTTGCTCGTTGTGAACGAGGAAACCAATTCACGATGAGCTTGAGTGCCGACGTCCAGCCCGCGGCCTGGCCTAAACCGTTGACAGCTTGCCCCATGCAGAGCATGGTAAAGGTTGAGCCCGAGCTGAAGATAAGATTTCCTGCCACGGAGATCATAGCTCCGCAGGTCAGCATTTTGCGAGGTCCGATGCGATCGGCCATATAGCCTGACGGCAGCTGGAACACAGTGTAGAAGATGAAAAAGAGCGCCATTAGCCAACCGGCTTGGGCGTTGGAAATTACAAGCTCTTCTCTGACGAGAGGTATCATAGGCGAGAAATTGAATCGGTTGACATAGTACAGGCCAAAGAAAAGCCATGTCAGCAAGAGAACCTGATTGGCGGGCGACCATAAACGGTTAGGTTTCAAGGTATTAGCGGGTATCAAATTATATGATTTTCGATTCCGGACAGTTTCGGGTGTCCAATTGCTCTTGCCAGGATGCGTTGCGGGGGTCCTTCTGAACGTTTTCTACAGCTTTTGCTTCAAACCTTAAATTGAGGTCAAAATGTATTGAGCCGGAACGGGTCACACAGTTGCCCATCCGGCTCGATAATGGTGGCTGTTAAAGGTCAAAAAGCCCTTTGCTAACTTCCTTTCTTTTCAGTTTTAGCCTTTTGCGCCTCGCGAGCTTCCGCCGCCTGCAATATTTCAGCAATTTTTTTCTTTTTGTCTTCCGGCACCTTCGCTAGGGGGCCTTCAAAGTTGGCAATAATATCTCGGGTCTTTTGAATGATCCGGTCTCTCATGGTTTGCTTGCCTTGGGCCGCCCAATCTTCGTAACTCTGGCGGTCCATAAGCGTGGGTGTCCAGTGGGTTGGCGCATACTTTTTGGCATGATCGCGGCCGAAATATTCGCCGCCCGGCCCCACATGGCAAATTTCATCTACGGCTAACGCCTCCTCGTTGATTTCTATACCTTTTGCGACCACATGGCTCATGCCGATTTGTTCATCCGCCATGACCAGCTGCAACACGGACCCGGTCATTCCGGATTCAAAGTACCCCACGTCGTGGATGAAATTAGCACCACTCAGCATCGCCGAATGAACGGACGTTGCCGCTTCGATGGCGCCCTGGGGATCCAATGTTTTAGTGTCGGTACAGCCGGCAGTGGAAAACATGGGCAGGCCGGCGTATTTGGCCATTTCGGTGAGAGCTGCGCTCATCAGACTCAGCTCCGGTGATCCGTAGGCATAGACCGAGTATCGCATATCCATTATAGATTGAACACCGCCCATAATAACGCAGGTGCCGGGGTTGATAAGCTGTGAGACCACTACGCCCAACATCGATTCGGAAAACGCACACACCAGCTGCCCGGCGTGGGTGGCAGGCACTGTTGCGCCACCGATACAGCAGGGTGTGTAAACCTGGGGGATGCCATGTTTGGCATTGTACATAACCTTATCCATGGCATGAAAATCGCTTAGAAGCGGTGAGATCGGTTCGCCGTAAAAGACGTAATTCGGGCATTGCTTAAACGCTTTTTCACCGCCGGCCATGGCGATGGCAATCTGATGGATATCGCGGCAGGTATCCCGGGTATATGACCAGGACAAAATGGGTTTGGTTGTGTTCTGGATCATTTCCGCAAACTCGTACACATCTGCCAGAGAAACCGTCACGTCACTGATGGTGCCCAGGGACTGCACAAACCCGATGTTGGGGAGGGCATCGCAAACTCGAGCCACGACGGCAGCGTCTTTCCTGACATACTTGCGTCGCTCCAGAGTATCGGGGTCTGTGTAGTTAGGAGGAGTGGGGCCGGGTCCGAAAAGGACCTGGTTCTTTTCGATACGCGTCTTGCGCGTACCGTCCCAGCTTTGAACGATTGTCACCGGAGGGACAGTGGCAAGGGCATCCATCACCAAATTTTGAGGAATTTTGACGGTTACGTCGTCAACCAAAGCCCCATGATCTTTGAGCAGATCCCGGGCTTCCTCATGGTGAAGGTGTACCCCGGTATTACGAAGGGTTTCAATCATGCCTTCAAAAATTCTTTGTTTCTGATCTTCAGATAAAATGCGGAAATTTGCCGTTTGATTGACTGTCTGATTGGTTCGCGTGCTCATCATCAAACCTCCTTTTGATCCGCCAGGCTAATGATCTTTTTCATCTCCTGGATTAACTTTTCGTCCAGTGCATCAGGCCTGTGAGTCTCCAAGATGCGCTCTACTTCAGGTTCGAGCCGATCGTTATATGTTTTGCTGCCCTCTTGGGTCCAAATATCAAAGTTTGATCGATCAATAATTGTCGGCTGGAACCAATCTTTAAAGTGGTCGAAAGTGTGGTCATGGCTTAAGAACTCACCCCCCGGACCCACCTCTTGGAGAAGATCAAGTGCCAGGGTTTCGTCAGTAACCTCAATGCCCTTGCCGATTTGTTTGACCATTCCGATGATTTCGTCGCACATGACCAGACTCGAAAGCGATCCGGTAAGGCCGCCATTGAGACAGCCAACATGATGGATCAGGTTGGTACCCGCCATGAAGTTGTTGTAAATACTCATAACAGATTCTGAGGCTGCTTGTTCGTCTACAACCTTGGAGTCCGTGCATCCACCGGGTGCAGAACTCAAAAGCCCCAGCCATTTGTAGACCTCGGTAATTGCCGCTGAGGTCAAATGGAGTTCAGGAGATCCGTAGTAGTGGCTCCTCTTTTTTTCATCCATAACGGTCTGGATACTACCCAAAATCAGGGGTGTCCCCGGTTTTTTCAGATAGCACATCACCACGGCTAGTAGAGTATCCGCCAGGGATTGCACCAGCCCTCCGGCAATACTGGCCGGGGCAGTAACGCCCAGTCCGCAACATGGTGAATACAGGGCGGGTATTCCCTTATCCGCCGCAAATAGGAGCATGTCCAGCAGATCTTTACTGTACACCAAAGGAGTTTGCGCCTTGAGATAGATGGCAAAAAGAGGATTTAAACGGAACTTTTTTTCACCGCCGCGTATCAGACAAGCCATCTCCCATTGGTCCTTCAAACCGTCTACGTCGACACCGGTGACGATCATGGGTTTGGTGCAGTTCGCGATCATAGCCATGAATTGATGCCGATCATATGTTTTCGCGTTGGGAGCGTCCGACACCTTACCATACGACATACTGAAATCAAACCTGGGCAAATAGTCTACTATCTTGGAGGCGTCTTCCACATCGGCAAATCTGCACTTGCGGCGCTCTCCGGTTTTGCGGTCGTATACAAATGTGGCGTCGGCACCACTTCCAAAAGCGACCTCATTCTTTTGTAGGCTGATCGAACGTTTTCCATTTCGATCCGTTAGAGCAGCTTTGGAAGGGCAACTTCGAATGGCCTGCTCTACTAGTGCGGTGGGAACACGCACCCGATCTGTCTCCGTGACGACCGCCTCGCTGTTTGCAAACAGTTCCAGAGCCTCTTGGTGAAATATCCGGGCCCCTGAAATTTCGAGAACGTCCAGGGCCCCAAAATAAATCTGCTCGATCTGTTCTGCGCTAAGAATCTGAAACATCGGTGTAGCATATGCCTGTTGATTCATTTTAATTAGCATTGTTTTTTCCAGCATGAGTTTCCCCCCCTTTCTCTGAATATTATCATAAACACTGAACTGATCCCCGCTTCTTTTTTTGGCATGGAGGAGTTAAAATAGCAAGGGATTCCTCCATTTCGGATGTGACGTGCACTGACAATACCGGTGAGATTGCAGATCACCGTCTCGGTACAGGCGACTGTTCTCCACATATCAAAGACATATAGATCGAAATCTTCAAATATCAGCGGTCCAGCTATTTTATACTAAATTCTTCTTTTTGCAGGTTAAACAGGATATCATTCTCTCGATACACTTGTTCCAGCTTTTCTTGATGTTTTTTGAGCCGGACACCGTCCCGGCTCGCCAGTTCAAGAACGAGATAGTTAATAATACAAGAAATCGTGGACGGATTTCCAATAAAGGGGATGTTTTTTGACGGCACGATAAGCGACAAGTGTGCGAAATGTGTTAAGGGACAGAGAAGGCTATCCGCAATCACGAGAAGGGTCTGTCCAAGTCGACGCACCATTTTACCCAACCGGATCAGTTCGTTCGGATATCGCGTGGTAGCGATGATAATCATCAGGCTTTCCGGTGCTGCGATGGTCAGCCAGTCGATTGAGGTGCTGTCGCTGCCTTTGATAATATGAACATTCTGGCGGATTTTTGTTAAGGACCAGCCCAGGTAATAGGCAAATGTATACGACAGACGGGATCCAATGACATAGATGGACGCGCTTTTTTCAAGATAATCCACCACACTGTTAAGCACACCCATATCGACGGTTTCACGGAATAGTTTCAGGTTTTCCATCTCTTCAAACACCACGCGACTGAGGCGATTCGTACCGAGTCCGTTCATACCCGACAGGTCGGTGCGGTCCAGCAACGTCAGTTCCGTATCCACAAAATCTCTCAAAGCCTGCTGGAAGGCGCCGTAACCTTGGTAGCCCAGTTGACTTACAAAACGAACCACCGTCGCTTCGCTAACCTGGCATGTTTCAGCCAGTTCCTTGGTGGTCATGAAGACGGCTTTGCGCGGATTTTGGAGGATATAATGACTGAGAATCCGGGCTTTGGGCGTCAACTTGTGCTGTTGTTCGATGATTGCTCTCATCGTTGGATGCGATTGTTGATCCGTCATGGACGTTCTTTCGTAGGAAACACAAAAATGAAGTGAATTTATCCAAAGCGAATTATATCGAAATATCAACTATATTTTGTAAATTGTCAACCCATTTTGAAACGAATCATTTCATTTTTTTATTTTTTTCTTGACATGATTTATTTCATTATCATACGCTAAAACTGCCTTGAGTCAGGGTCACCCAATCTGAAAGGTGCAACTTCTTCAACCTTTT
>JASFJP010000114.1:0-10113 GCA_050121225.1 Desulfobacterales bacterium | reverse complement strand
ATTCCTGTATAGCGCTTGGCAAACAGATTATTCAAATGGCTGAGGACTTTGACCTGGATGGAATTCAAAAATTGGCGGATTCATTAGATGCATGCTAATTAATCCGCCCTGGAAAATAGCAATGACAGGGATGAAAATTATTTTTTTTGGATGCTGAAGAATGTTGTTTGATCGGGTGCTCGGCGGATTCATTAATCCTGGCTTTTGCTGCTGAAGAAGCTCACTACGACTTCAGTGTCATCAGTTATGTGAATCTTGTTGCCGAGGCCATAGGTATCCGGCGCGATGACAAATTCAAGAAGTATACCCTTTGGGGGAGTTTGGAACGAATTTTAAAGGATGCGGATGACCATATCGCGGAATCGCCTTTTGAGAGAAAACGTATTGTTCGAGTATTACAAGAAGTCTTTGTTCATTAAAAACGCGAACGATTTTTCTTTGATCAACAAGGTGTATGCTGAATTTTTTAAGAAAGATTTCCCGGCTCGCACCTGTGTGGAGGTGGCACAGCTTCCCAAAGATGCAAATTTCGAAATCGAAGCCATTGGTTTGCTTTAGTTACTAGAAAAGTCGCGCTTGGGATGTGAGGCATATCAGGAGCAGATCAAGCAAAAAGGCTTTTCGCCGGCTTTTTACCGGTTGATATTTGCATTAAGCTAACCAGCCGAGATAAGGGCGACACCCAGGATGGCCAGTACCACACCAAAAAACTGCAAGCCACGTAGTCGCTCTTTTAAAAAAAGCGCCGCCAAAATCACTGATACGGCTGGATAAAGGGAGCTGATGACGGAGACCAGGCTCATCAGGCCTTTCGTAGTTGCGGTAGTGTATGCCAGGGCGGCGGTG
This sequence comes from Desulfobacterales bacterium, assembly GCA_050121225.1. GTDB lineage: Bacteria > Desulfobacterota > Desulfobacteria > Desulfobacterales > JAFDCJ01 > JAFDCJ01. The sequence continues at coordinate 9,267 of JASFJP010000114.1, read as the reverse complement.
CCGTCCAGGATGCCGATGGCAAAAACCGCCGGCAAGTGCGCGGTTTTGATTTTTAAGCAAGGACGTTTCGTTAAAACCGCCGGCAAAAGAAACAAGAGAAAAGATAATCGTGAAACCATCGCAGCCCATAGGGGATCTACGGCACCGGCCAGATCCATGACGACATAAAAGGCGCCGAATCCCATAGCGGCTCCTAAGGCTGGTAAAATTCCAGCGGCGAAGCGCTTTTTATTTGCGGCGGCATTTTTTTCCAGTGAGACCGTCACTCCCCCGCCGATCGCGATCACGATCCCAAGTGCCTGAAGGGGGTGAAGAACTTCACCGAGAGCGAGACCGGTAAAAACAGGCAACAACACGCACAGTGCGCTGATAGGAACTACAATCGATATAGCCCCTTCGGCGAGGCCACGGTATAAGCAATAAAGCCCTCCAACTCCAACAGCGCCACCCAATACGGCATACAGGAGGTTCGGGTCTCTGGGTAACGGCACACCCCGCAATCCTACGCTGGTGAGAAACATCCCCAAACCCGCCATGCTTGAAAAGACGAGGAGTGTCAACACCGGAATAACGCGACTTTTCGTCCCAGCCAGAAATGATGAAATTCCCCAGCTCAAACAGGCGATCAGCGCCAAGCCTACAGCAAGCATTGTGTGCCTCTTTGGGCGTAATCAGTAGAATTCAAATCTATGACAACCATTAAAATCTCACCATCGTCTGTTGATTTTATCAATCTAAAAAATATAAAATAATACAATCATTGAGGCAAACTAATCTTGATCACCGGAAGCGGAGGTGTTGGTGGCTATGCCGGCCACCTTCTGGCACGAGTGCCGGGAATCGAACTATTTCTGGCCGATGTGGCACTAGCAGTGTTGTTTTTTGCATCCAACGAGCTGTCAGGTCACCTTTCTGGTGAGGCAATTCGAGTCTCGGGTGGAAAAGAAGGGCGTGTGATCTTCGATCCTGATGAGATTAGGATATGACACCATTGTGATTTTCAGCATAACGGAGCCTCCTTTGTCGTTTCGTTGATGATGCTTTTTTAGATATGACGGATGGCCGGGGAAAAAGGTTACACAGACGGATTTTCTCTATGTTGTAACCTTAAGGGTTGGTTTCCCGTCTTACCTTTAAAAATTCATAAAAAGGAGGATCAATTTATGGAGACTGCAAAAATTAGAACGGAAGAACGGGTTTTAGAGGACAAAATCGAGAATCTAATTGCAATCGGCGCTGCCATGGCGGCGAATTGTATTCCCTGCTTCGAGCACCTCTATGAAAAAGCCATCAATTCTGGTATTACATCAGCAGAGATTAAACGGGCTTCGGATATCGCCGGGTTGGTTAAAAAGGGTGCTCATATAGCACTGACAAACAGCGTTAAGGAAATCATCGGAATAGAAGAAACCCATGAGCTACCATGCAACCAGATGGCGAATAAATCTTGTTGCGGTTAATAACGAATCTCTTCTACCCCAATTAAGGTACCAAAATTGAAAAATACGGTTTTCCTCAAAGCTCAAGTAAACTACACTGGCTTTGAAGATAGCCAGATTGAAAAAAAGGGAGTTTAAAATGAGCAATTGCGAAAAATGTAAATTCCGAGCAACATACGACAAGAATCCTCGATCGATTCTGGGTCGAATTTGGAAGTGGCACATTGGCTGGTGTCCGGGCTGGAAGTCATACTTAAAATCACTGTCCGAGGAAGACCGTAAGCAGCTGAGAGAGAAATATTCTTAGATGTTCCAATATTCATCGAAAAGTGACCGTGTTCTTTCCGAAAAAAAGGAGATTCTTGCCGAGCCTCTGTTTCAAAAAGAATTCGAACAACATCAAATGGGAGAATGCGTCCAAGACAAAGTCAGACTGCTGCCGGAATCATATCAGACCGTCCTGGTTCTTTTTGATCTGATGGAATTCAGTCATCAAGAAATCGCCGAGATTCTTGAAATATCTGTAGAGAATGTCAAAGTAAGACCGCACCGAGCCCGCAAGAAATTAAAAACAATTCTGGAAGAAGAATGTAGATTTGAACTCGACGAGCGAAATGTCCTCATTTGCGATCCTGTCGCAATCAAAGACTTAGATATTAATTAGCCACGGGCCCACACGGATTTACCCTGTTAAATAAGATTTGAGATTCATATGTATTTCTTTTACCCTGTTAAATAAAATCTCATTTGATGAAATTAGATTTTAATGCGAAGCATTATTTAACTGGGCAAGCACAGACAATTTTTTTAGGGCTCAATTCCCCAAAGTTTGTTGCAGCGAAGCGGAAATCCCGCTCAGCGGGGCTGCGATACAATAAGCATTTAATTTTTCGGCAGATGGATGGTAAATGTACTGCCCTTCCCGATAGCGCTATCAACCGACACACGACCGCCGTGGGCCTGAGCAATATGCTTTACAATGGCCAAACCCAGACCGGTGCCTCCCAGGTTGCGGCTGCGAGCTTTATCGACTCGATAGAAGCGTTCAAACAGCCGGGGCAAATGCTTTTTGGCGATACCCCGACCTTGATCAGCGACGCTGATCACTATCTCCGAATGGGTGTCGTCGGCTTTCAGGCGGATGGTGCTTTGCTGTTCGCTGTATTTAATAGCGTTATCCAGCAGATTGACCACGGCTTGTTCGAGAAGCGTGGGGTCAACTTGAGCCGACAGCGATTCTTCGCAGATCAAATTAATAGCGATTTTTTTCTCATCGGCTTTGGGACGGCATATTTGAACGGCGGACTGGAAAACATCTTGAATGAAGCCCGTTTTAAGCTGAATGGCATTGCGCTCCCCCTCCTGCTCGATGCGGGAAAGCGACAATAAATCTTCGATGATCGAGTTTAAGCGATCGACATGTTTGTTGACAATTCCAAGGAATCTCTTGTTTTCTTCGGGTTTATCCACGCCACCCTGATGCAGGGTTTCCACAAACCCTTTAATGGCCGTTAGAGGAGTTTTAAGCTCATGGGAGACATTGGCGACAAAATCCCGTCGCATATTCTCCAGACGCCGGAGTTGGGTGACGTCATTGATTACAACCAGAGCGCCGATATGCTGCTGGCTTGCGTCCAACAGAGGGGAACTTTTTAAATTCAGCGTGCGTTCACCATTTTGATAAAGAAGAATGTCATCTTCTTTTGGTTCTTTAGTCGAAATCGCGTTGCGCACAAATTGCTGTAAGGGCAAATTGCGGATGATTTCCCGGAGGTCACGACCTTGGAATTGGGTAAGGTCGCACTCAAACAATGCGGACGCAGCCCTATTCATGGATACTATTCGTTCTTCATTGTCTACGGCAACGACTCCCTCACGCATACTGGACAGCACGGTTTCCAGCTCATTGCGCTGACGGATGATGGTGTTGATGCGACTGTCAAGTTGTGTTGCCATTTGGTTGAGCGCTTCGGCCAAGCCCGCCATTTCCTCAGAATCTGGAGCCGGCAACCGGTGGTCGAAGTCGCCCCTGGCAAAATGATCGGCAACTTTTTGCATGGCCACGATAGGGCGGGTAATGCGGCGGGATATGAGCAGGCTAATTCCGGCCGCAATCAATGCAATTAAAAAGCCGCCCAGTGCAATTTTGATTTGGATAGACCTTAATTCTCGGTCAATTGACGTCACGGGAATTGCAGTTCGTATCACCGCCACAACGGCAGTATTTTTTATAAATGGGGTTGCCACATACATCATTTGTTGCTGAAGTGTGTTGCTGTATCGGGTAGATTTGCCGATGTCACCCTTGAGGGCTTTTACAATTTCAGGTCGATTGGAGTGATTATCCATATGGTGGGGGACTTCTCGGGTGTCGCCGATGACCTGTCCGGTGGGCAATATAACGGTAATGCGAGTTTCGGATTCCTTTCCAATTACCTTGCATATTGAATCCACTGATGGCTGGTCCAACGGGATCAGATGGCTGATGATCTGTTTTTGTGCCAGCAGAGCTATAGTTTTTAGATCAGCTGCGATTTGATCCAGGAAAAATTGGCGCATCGAACTGGAGGCATACCAGCTGACGGCCAGAAGCGAAAGGAGGGTAATCACTAAATAAGGGGGAAAGAGCTGCCAGATCAGCTTTTTTCTTTTTTTCATGGTTTTTCTGTGAAGCGATAACCAACACCGCGGACGGTTTCAATGTATTTGCCGTAACGCCCCAGTTTTTTACGTAATCCGACGATTTGGACATCCACGCTGCGATCGGTAACAGGGTAATCATCGCCGCGAACCGCATCCACTATCTGACCTCGGGTGAACACCCACCCGGGTCGCCGTGCCAGAAGGGCAAGCACCTGAAATTCGGTGAATGTTAAATCAACCGTTTGCCCGTCGGCCATTACGCTGCGCCGGCCGGGATGAATTTCCAACTCGTGGATCTGAACCACAGCCGTATTGTCATCCGGCTTGCGAGCCTGGCGGCGCAAAGCGGCCCGAACCCGCGCAACCAATACCCTTGGGCTAAAGGGTTTGGTGATGTAATCATCGGCACCGAGTTCGAGGCCCGTGACAATGTCGGCCTCTTCGCCTTTGGCCGTTAGCATAACGAGGGGAACGTTGCGGGTATTTTGGTCATTTTTAAGTGACTTGGTTACATCGAGCCCGTCAATTCCGGGAAGCATAAGGTCCAACACAATTAAATCGAAATCATTTGAACGGGCCTTTTTAAGAGCTTCCTCACCTGACAATGCCCCGGTCACCTGGTATCCTTCTTTTTCCAGGTTATATTTTACCAGCTCAAGGATATCTTCTTCATCGTCCACCACTAAAATTCGTTCTTTCGCCATGATTAGTTCTCTGTTTTTGGGTAAAATTTAACATAAATTTAATATATTTCTGCATTGTGAGCAAATTATATATTATTTATTATCATAAAGTTAGGTAATTGTTAAATAAATGTTAGAGCTTGCTCTGAGGTTAAAAAAAAATCTTGCAATAAGTTTAATAACTCTGTAACATATGAACATTTGTTCAGATATCGATGGAGTCAGATGATGGGAACTTCCAAAGCCAAAATTCTGGAGGAAAACGGGTGCCGAATTCGTGTGGTTCACTTAGATCGGGTTGACCGTGTGCGTAAAGAAATTATATCAGACCGCGAGCTTGACCGATTGGCTCTTACCTATAGCGTATTAGGAGACCCGAGTCGTCTCAAGATTGTCATGGCACTTCGTACTATCGAAATGTGCGTCTGTGACTTGGCGGCATTCACCGGCTTGACCGAATCCGCTGTATCCCATCAACTGCGACGTCTGAAGGACCTGGCGCTGGTTAAAAGTCGCAGAGATGGGCAGATCATTTACTATTCGTTGGATGATGCCCACGTGGAGGAGCTTTTAAATGTTGGATTGGATCACATAAATGAAGAGAAGAGAGAAGGAGTGTAAAATAGGGCTTTGGACTTTATAATTGAAGTAATATCAGCATCCTGGCATTTGTTACTTGATGCTTCGGTTTATATCTTATTTGGTTTAGCTGTTAGCGGTATTTTGCGTGTTTTTCTCAATCCCAACACGGTTGTTCGCCACCTGGGGCGAGGGCGGTTTGCATCCGTTTTCAAAGCGGCTATTTTAGGCATTCCGATACCGTTGTGATCTTGCGGCACATTACCGGCAGCCGTGTCGCTGCGGAAACAAGGAGCAAGTAACGGAGCCACAACAGCATTTTTAATTTCAACACCGGAATCCGGCGTTGATTCCATTTCGATTACCTATGCGCTTTTAGATCCAATTATGACCGTGGCGCGACCCGCTGTGGCGTTTATTACTGCGGCGACGGCGGGCATTGTTGAAAATCTTTTTTCATACGGGCAAAAATCGAAAAACATACCCCCGGATTTGAGCTGCCCGGTGGATGGATGCTGTGATGGGAACGACTGCCCTCCGGAAGAACACAACCGACATCACACCATGTCTGATAAAATCAGGGCCGGTTTTGGTTATGCATTCGGCGATCTTTGGAACGATATCGCTGGATGGTTCTTTATGGGTCTGTTGCTGGCGGGTATCATCACCGCTCTCATTCCAGATGATCTTCTCAGCAGATACCTTGGTTCAGGTTTGCCGGCCATGCTGTTGATGTTGGCGGTCGGAATACCACTTTACATCTGTGCCACCGCCTCTACGCCAATTGCCGCAGCTCTGATCCTCAAAGGAGTCAGTCCGGGAGCGGCGCTTGTTTTTTTGCTGGCGGGCCCGGCTACCAATCTGGCCTCTTTAACGGTGTTGATCGGTACGCTTGGAAAACGTGCGACGGCCCTTTATCTTGCATCTATCGCCGTGTGCAGCGTGCTTTTTGGTCTCATTGTTGATCAGATATATACATATTGGGGCATTTCATCCCAGGCGATGGTGGGGCAGGCATCCGAGGTGGTTCCTCCGTGGGGACAATGGCTGGGTGCAGTGATTGTTTTGCTTTTATCCGTCAAACCGGTTTATGGCTTTATAACTGCACGTTTTAAACCGGTTGAAAATGCCCGGCGGGTTATTCCACAACCGGACACGTCAAAGTCTGAAAGCATATCGACCGTATCTGATTGCGAGCCGACGTGAGGGTGCCCATCTGGATCGGTCAGATCCTAACCATAGTTAACTGAGGGGTCGGGGAGTTTCTTCGATATAACCGCTTTATGAATAATCGCCCGCAAAACCCGGGCAAACTCATGGATAAGGGCTCGTAGCAATAGAAAAGTAAAGGGATATGATAAAAATAGGTTAGCTGAAGATTGATATAGCCATCGGCAACATTGCGCCGATCCCTGTACTTTTGCAACGATCCCTAATCCATTCAGACAGTCGTTGCCCAACTCGCTGTTCAGTATTTTCAAAACCGGATCGAATGATTTATTGTAACCATCCGGAAATGCCAAGCAAATTTTTGCCGGGGACGAGATGCCGGCTTTAGCCTGTCTTACTGCTGTTTTAATGGACGCTTCGGGCGTCCGAGATAGACGACGACCGATTCCGGTTTTAATGTCAATGTCGTCCGAGAAAAAAGCCATGAACTATTGAGTTAATCTTTCCGGGCCGCAGAAGATATATAAACCAGGGCCATCCGCTAATGTGGCCAGGGTGATATTCAATTTAGATGCCAGCTCAACGGCCAGGGCAGTCGGGCGTGATATGGCAATAATGACGGGAATTCTTGCCCTGGCAGCCTTTTGAACCAGCTCATAGCTGATTCTGGACGACATAATTAGCAGAGCGGCCTGATCCAGTGTACGATCGAGAAATGCCATTCCGATAGCCTTATCAAGGGCGTTATGCCTTCCGACATCTTCTGCTCTCACAAGTTGCTCGAATTTTGAATTATATAAAATCGCGGCATGCGCGGCACGCGTTTGTTTGCGCAATGGCTGGTGGCGCGGAAGCGTTTCAAGACAGGCAAGTGCTTTTTTGATGTCGATGCGCTTATCGTTATTAAGCGGTTGAATGATTTGAAATAGATCCTTTACCAGTTCTTTTCCACACAAGCCGCAACTGGACTGGCTGATAAAGCCTCGCCGGTCAAGAATGCTGGAGATTTGCTCTCTTCGGGACGGATTCAGGGTCACGGCAACCACATTGGTATCTTCGCCATCGCAGAAGGCGATGGATGTATAATCATGTGGTGTGTCAATGATGCCTTCCGTTAGGCAAAAGCCGGCTACCAAGGGAATTTCATCCCCAGGTGTGCGCATCACCACCGAATATGGACTGCCCTGAATACGAATCGAAAGCGGTTCTTCTCCCAGCAGATCCTTTTGGGTTGATTTCTTAGATGCTGTGTCCCAGTGAATGAGCTGATGATTTATCGTTCTACTCAATTGTGCCTCCCGAAGGTCTAATTGAGGGTTAAGTGTCGGGTTAGTTGCCTTTCAGACGATGCTGCGCGGTTTTGTAAATCTGATTTCCCCGGGTTCCATGCCTTAAATATAGGTTTAATTTCGGATATGTCTATTGTTGATGTCCAATTCAATTGACACCTGTTATTATTTGTTAAGACACGAATAGGCACAAATTTTTCTTGACAAATAGCGCATAAAGAATAATAGTTGCAAATTTTGAATAGAGAACTAAAATATAACCTTTAGGAGGCCGGCCCGATGTATGCGGTAGTAAATTCAGGTGGAAAGCAATATAAAGTTCAAAAAGGTGAGATTTTAAGAATCGAAAAAATTGCCGGCGAGGTCGGCAGTCCCGTAAATTTCGACCGGGTATTGATGTTTTCAGACGGAGAGAACGTGGATATTGGGCGGCCGGTGGTGGAGGGTGTTTCGGTAACCGGACACATTGTGGAACAGGGTAAGGCCAAAAAGATTATTGTTTTCAAGTATAAACGGCGCAAAAGATACCGCCGCAAAAAGGGTCATCGTCAGAGGTTTACGGCTGTAAAAATCGACAGTATTGAGGCCAAGGGATCCAAGAGTCAGGAAAAGATCCAACCTGAAGACAAAGAAAAAGTAGTGGCTAAAAAAGCTGAAACCGAGATAAAAGAGACTGATCAAAAAGAAAAATAAAAATTTCAAAGAGAACGAATTAAAGTAGCGTTTTGAAATTAACATATTGAGGTTTAGTATCATGGCTCACAAAAAAGCAGGCGGAAGTTCAAAAAACGGTCGTGACAGCAATGCACAGCGCCGCGGCGTTAAACTATTTGGCGGTCAAAAAGTAAGAGCAGGCAACATTATTGTGCGCCAGCTGGGAACAAAATTTCATCCCGGAATTAATGTCGGTATCGGTAAAGATTATACCCTGTTTGCCAAAATCGACGGCACTGTTACTTTTGAAAGACTGGGACGCTCGCGCAAAAAAGTCAGTGTTTATGCAGAGTGAAATTCATTGATGAAGCCCTTATTGCCGTCCAGTCGGGAGACGGCGGCAGAGGATGTGTCAGCTTCCGGCGTGAAAAATACGTGCCCCGCGGTGGTCCGGACGGAGGCGACGGAGGAAAAGGCGGGGACGTTATCCTAAAATGCACCTCGCGAAGACGCACGCTGTATCAATTTCGATTCAAACGTCAATTCAAAGCCCGCAACGGATCCCACGGTCAAGGAAAGCAAAAAACCGGTCGCAATGGTGAAGACCTTGTTATCGAGTTGCCGCCGGGAACTCAAGTCCTAGATGCAGAATCCGGCAACCTTATTAAAGATATTGTCGAGCCCGGCGAAGTATTCGTAGTAGCCCAAGGCGGCCGCGGAGGCCTCGGTAATTTTCGATTCAAAAGTTCTAAAAACCGAACACCACGGTATGCCCAACCCGGTGAGGCCGGTCAGTTATTAAACCTTAAA
>JASFJP010000113.1:0-10181 GCA_050121225.1 Desulfobacterales bacterium | reverse complement strand
CTATTTTAATTTTTAAATAATTTCATAACGTTATTTGAATTTTTGCCACCTTAAGTTTTAGATTAAATAATTTTAACTTCACTTCGGAATTAGCAGTTCCTGTTTTTGATTCGATTTAGTATTTTTTTCCTTATAATATCAGCACATTATAAACTTGGCACGGCTGTTGCTCATTAAAAGATGTTCGGCATCTTGTTAGCTTTATTAGACCGGCTATCTTAACTTGAATTGTCGGTGTAAACGTGAATTTGCTATATGCCAGAAACCTCCTCGCGATCGGACCACTAAATGCAGGAGCCTGAGTAATGAGAAGATTCTTTGTCGCTATCGTTATATTTTCTGCCATTTGTTTTCTGGCCTCGCCTGTAGCGGCCATAAAAATAACCCTCATCGGTGAAGTTAATGAAAACGATCAGATTGTTGCAGACAACGAGGTATACGAAGTCGACGACAACGATGTGGGAGATGAGTTGGTAGTCAATCACATTGCCCAAAAAGTGAAAGTTGTAGGAATATTAAAAGAAACCCGTAAATTTAAAATCATTACTGTCGAATCCTTTGAAGTTGTCGAGGAATAGCAGGTGAAAAGATCGGGGGTGGAAATGGGCCAGTATGATATCGACGAAGGCGATCAGATCTCTGACACGGGCAACCGAAGAATCGCTAAAAGGGAAGCTGATCAACCCAAACGGTCTCCTATCCGCAGAAAAGACAAATGGCGACAAGAAGAATGGATGAAAACAAAAGTCAAAAAGAACCATAAAAAGATCCAGCATCGGCTCAAGTACGATTGGCAGGGAGATTAAACCATGCATAACACGGACAGGTTTTGCTATTCTAAATTTTTAGCAAATAGCTGCGGTAATCCCAATAAGATGGCCCGATTTTCTTCCTCTGAAGAATTGGATGAGATTGAATTCGATGATAAAAGTTACAATTCCAAAATGAAGGTCGAATGCATTTGTCCCAAATGTGGCCAGAGACATGTGATGGCTTTTCACTGGAGTGGAAGGGGTATACCCAGAAAATACTGCCCATCCTGTAAAGGCGGATCCATTGGATAAATTAGATAGCTAGTGTTGGACTTATCAATAGCGGGTCCAAATAGCCATTTAGATATTGAGCCCCGAAGGAGGCGAATAAATGGTCAGAAAAAGGAGCAAACCATTGATCGAAGGAGTTGTCATCCCCTCCAGTTGGGATGAAAACGGCATCATAACAGGCGTCTCCCTTCACACCTCCGATGAGAAGGAATATCAGGTTCAGCTCAACGGATTAGGCCTTGAGTTGCTGGAACTTGTCCAGCACAAAGTGGAAGCAACCGGTAAGATACGCGAACGCCTGGATGGGAGCCGGCAAATAATTCTTAACAGCTATCGTAAATTAACATTATAGGCGTTGGCGGTGACGGGAATTGTCTTTTGCATCCTTCGACCTTCAAGCATTGCCGCAGCCCTTGGATCAAAACCCGTATTTAAAAGTTTGCACCAAACAACCTTTGCGTGAACGCCAATTGCTAACTCACTATCGCATTTACTCGATAATCGATCCTTTGATGATAGGCAAACCGGATCGCTGGGCTGTAAAGGAGTTTGCGTCTCAAATTTTTATCATAACGAATTACTGCCGGTTATCCGAAACAATACGGTAATATGAACGTTGCGTATTCCGAATCGATCCAAGGGTATCATGACTGCATGGTCTTTTGTGAGACCCGAAGGAAATGAAACGGAAACAGGTATCTCACCGGAAATTATACCCTCACCGGCACATCGTGTGCATTCATAAAATCCCACTCCCCCTTGACCGCGACATGTCGGACAAACAGCTTGGGCCGGTACCATGATCCTGGCATTTCCGCCGCGCCGCGCTTGTTCTGGTGTGAGCGTGACTTCAAGCGTAAGGTTACGAATGCGAGCGGATTTCGGCTGAGCGAGATCGGAAAAATTACTCCACAGCCAGTCAAAGATCTCATCAAAAGAGGGGGTGAATGACTGAAAAGATCGCACCGGTGATACGTCACCCAGATCGACAGGGCTTTCTTGGGGAATAAGCGGTTCGGGTTCAGGGTAAATTGCAGATCTCGATGGTGTTTTTGGCGACACTTTTCTGATACTATGCTTATATTCCCGTCGTCTCCGGCGATTGCCAAGCACAGAATAGGCCTCCTGAATATCATGGAACCTCTCGCTGCTTCCTGCATAATGATCCGGGTGAAATTCCTTGGCAAGTCGCCGATACGCACTTCTAATCTCATCCACTGTTGCATTCGACGGAATACCGAGAATTGCGAAATAGCTTTTTGCCATAGTAGAACTCCTCAGGTATGATATAAGATCGATACAAGCGCAATTTTATCGAAGCCGGATTTAATAGAAGAATAATGTATGTAACATTTATAGAACGAAATCAAAATTTATTTTCGAGAATAATCGGAGCCGGAATTTCACAAATCGTGTCTGCCAGGATTTTCCGGCTCCTTATTCCTCTTAGCCTGTCTTAACCCTAATTCTTTTTGGGGTGGCTTTTTCAACCTTTGGAAGCGACAAACGAAGTACACCATCATTTAGCTTCGCATTAATGTTTTCCTGATTAATTAGTTCACCAATGGTAAATTGTCGATAATATCTTCCGGTTTCATACTCAACTAAAATTTCTTCCTCGTCAGCGTTATCAACGGGAGCAATATCTGCTGACAGGGTCAAGGTGTTATCACGAAGATCAATCGTTAAGTCATCTGCTTTGACACCTGGCATATCGGCAAGCAGGGTAATAACTTTTTCCGTCTCAAATATATCGACAGCAGGCGTGAAAACTAATCCCGGCGTGGTTTGCTCGGCAGGACTAGCCACTTCTTGTTTTTCTCGAACCTTAAGTTCTTTGCTCTGTGTATCAGCCATTGCTAAATCCCTCCTTTGTGAAAGAATTTTTTCACGAACTTACGCTAATTTGTTTGGGCTTTGCGATCTCTGCTTTTGAAACCACGATGGTTAAAATACCGTTCTCCAGATTGGCTTCCACATTATCCGTATCGACCTCGCCAGGAAGTCCGATCATCCTGGAAAATGTGCCGGCTTCGCGTTCCCTTCTGTGATACCTGGCGCCTTCTTCTTCCGCAGCGATCTTTCTTTCACCCGTAATAGCAAGGTTTTTGCCGGTGACCTGAATGTCAAGCTCATCACCTTTGATACCCGGCAATTCGGCGCGAACATAATAATTGTCCTTGTCTTCAGTTAGATTAATCAGCGGAAATACACCGGCGCTTACTCGTTGTTGTGGAGTATCATCAAACATCTGATCAAGCTGCCGTCTCATCCGATGTAACTCTTCCCACGGGCTTCTGATTCTGTATGTGGGAACGTTAAAAAATCTGCGATAAATCATTTTAACACCTCCCTTATTTTCATGGTTATTGGCCAAAAAGTTTCTTAGATTTTTACCTGACTGTATGACTAATACCAAAATTTGATAATACAATAAAAACAAATTAATTGTTGTCAAGATTCACGATAAAAAAATTATTGCATTACTATTAAATCTTATTATATTTAGATAATATCGGTTGTTAGACTTTAGAAAAAGGAGCTAATTTATGAAAAAAACTGAATATAATCAGACAGATATGGACACATCTGTATCTAAACCTTCAGCACTGGATCTCAGGGGACGGCAATCCGTACGCGCCACATTTCGACTTTCTGAAGATTGTATTGATGCCATCAGTATCCTTTCGACCCAGTTGGGTATCAAGCAAAAATCAGTTTTTGACCATTTAATGGAAGATGCTCAGATCTTAAGGAACATGGCGAGTGAACTCGAAAACACAGAATTTGATCGCCATGAGCGAATTCAAAAAACTTTTGTCATCAGCCGCAGGTCACTATCCTTTTTGGATACGATTTCCAGCACGCATAATGCCCCGAGGGATGCCTTGGTGGAATATTCAGTCCGAAGGCTATTGCCAATTATAGCCAAGGAGCGTAAAAAACATCAGAAACGCAAGGAAGTGTTAGCTGATATATCAAATCATTTTGCAGAAGGTGAGAAGCTATTATCGAAAACAGAGGAGATACTGGGAACGGATGACCCGGTCGTCAATAAACTGCGGACAGCAATGTCCGTCTATAAAAATGCATTCGAAGACATCGTCAACTTCATTGATAGGGGGAAAATAATAGAAAAATTTCACCCGAAATAGAAGGTATCATTTTGGGAATGCACTTCTATGGTAAACTTTGAGTGCGCTTCGATCTGCGATAGGTTGACCTGATGCCCCTCAGTTTCTATATGTTGCACCAGGTTTTGTTGGATAAATCGACCCGATCCCAAACCCTGACGTACCTTCTTGTAACTGCAGTCTTAAGGAATCTGAATGATGTGAATGTTCATCCTAAAACTCCTCCGCTTTCTTCGCAGACCTCAAGATAGCATCCAAGCTTCGTTCAACATCATCTGCGGTGGTCGCCCAAGATGAAACACTGATCCGCATGGCAACATGCCCCTGCCATTCAGTTCCGCCGCACCAACAGGTTCCATCCGCCTGCACACGCTGGATAACGCGTTGGGTGAGTTCAGCGCTACCGAAGGTCACCAGGACCTGATTCAAGACAACTTCATTTAACACCTGATACCCCGCTTGTCGCATGCCTTCAGCAAATCGTCTGGCATGCATGCAGCAGCGCTCAATTAGGTCTCCCAATCCACGGCGACCAAGTGAACGTAGTGTTGCCCAGACTTCGATACCTCGAGCACGCCGCGACATTTCCGGCACATAATAAAAAGGTTCGCGTTTTTCACCCTTGATCAAATAAGCAGCGCTGGTGGACATGGCTCCGTGCAAGTGGAGTGGGTCGCGGACAAATACCAGGCCGCTATCATAGGGTACATTCAGCCACTTGTGAGCGTCGGTCGCCCAGGAATCGGCTTGTTCAAAACCGCGAAATAAATGCGCGTGCAGGGGTGATGCTGCCGCCCAAATGCCGAAAGCACCGTCGACATGAACCCATGCTCCTGATTCTTTGGCTGATAAGCAAATCTCCTCAGCCGGGTCAAAGGCACCGGTATTGACGTTGCCGGCTTGGATGCAAATGATGGTCGGTCCCGAAATGGAGGGCATCGAATCAGCACGCATGCGTCCCTGATCATCAACCGGAACCTTCACCACTCGATCTCTGCCCAGGCCCAGCATACTGAGAGCTTTTAACACGCTAACATGTACCTCAGCTCCTACAAGCACGGTTATCGGAGGTGCACCAAACAGGCCTTGAGATTCAACGTCCCATCCTACCCGTCTCAATAGCGCATGGCGGGCAGCAGCAAGCCCTGTAAAATTGGCCATCGTCGCGCCGGTGACGAGTCCTATTTCAGCTTGGGCCGGCAGTCCCAAAATCGAAACTAGCCACTTGCGGCAAATCTCCTCGATGAACGACGCAATCGGAGATGACGCCTCCAATCCGGCATTCTGATCCCATACGCTTGATAAAAGGTTAGTTGCTAGCGACGCTGGCAACGCCCCGCCGATGACAAATCCAAAATATCTTCCCCCGGTTGTCGCAACCGTGGCTGCCGACCCCATATCGTCCAATTCTGATAGTACTGCCATAGGATCTATCGGCTGGTCTTGAAGCGGCACATCCAAACGCTTGAGTTTTTCAATGGCGTCAGCTGTGGGATTGACCCCCCGTGTTTCTAGTTCATTCACGTATCGATTGGCACGTTTAATGACTTCTGAAAAAAGTTTCTCCATCAAAAAATCTCCATGCAAAAAAGTGAGCAGCTATGCTCAATTAAGACAAAGGCACCGGATTCAATCCGGCACGTAGAACAGCAGATCGAGCTAGAATAGTCAAAGAGTCTAAATAGGGAACAGAGAGGTCTTCCTGCTTCAGGGCGAGAGGAATTTCGGTACAGCCGGCCACAATGGCCTGGGCCGCACTGGGTTCCCTGGAAATCACACTTTCAGCAGCGATGACAAGATCAGCGGTTATTTCTGACCGGGAGCGCGAGGGCTGCGCATTTTTAATGTCATAAATAGCTGCCATGATTCTGGATTGAACATCTTCGTTTGGGGTGACGGTTTTAATCCTGTCCTCAGCAAGTCGTTTTTGAAATAAGCCGCCTTTGACGGTTCCGTTGGTCGCCAATAGACCGACGGTTTTAATTTGCGAATAGTCTCTTTTTAAAGCCTCGGCGACGGCATCAAAAATAGAGATAATTGGCAAATTGCTCTGTTCTTGAATTTGTCTGATAAAAAAGTGGATCGAAACGCATGGAATGATAATAAAATCAGCTCCAGCGCGTTCGAGGGCCCGGCACCCCTCAATTGCAAGTGGTACCGGTGATTCGCCGTTTCTGATGATGGCTGCGGTTCGATCCGGGACCTTCGGATTGGAGTCTATGACAACCCTCAAGTGATCCTGGTCTATTTTCGCAGGCGTGTTGCGAATAATTTTGCTGAAACAGTCGAGGGTGGCTTCAGGCCCCATGCCGCCCAAAATACCGATAGTTAGTTTGTTCATGCGTAATCCTTCAGTTTTACTCACGATGCATTTTAAGTGCTTTAGTGTAACGGTGTCACATACTGTTTGCTGTAACGCTCCCTAATGACCTCAGACAATCCCCCATCCACCAGGCGGGTTACCGTCAACGCCTATTCCAAGAGACGTCACTTGGGCTTTGTAGATAACCAAAAAAAGTAATTTAGAGTATTTGATCAAGAAACTCTTTAGCCCTTTCGCTTTTGGGGTTGTTGAAAAATTCTTCGTAGGTGCCTCTTTCAACTATTTTGCCGTAGTCCATGAAGATAATCTCGTCGGCGACCTCGCGGGCAAAACCCATCTCGTGGGTAACGCAGAGCATGGTCATGCCTTCTTTGGCAAGGTTTATCATGACATCCAGGACCTCTTTGATCATTTCAGGGTCCAAAGCCGAGGTGGGCTCATCAAACATCATGTAATTGGGCTCCATGGCCAGCGAGCGGGCAATAGCAACACGCTGCTGTTGACCGCCGGAAAGATTAGCCGGATACGCGTCAGCTTTATCGGGGATGCCGACCCGTTTTAACAATTCTTTAGCCTTTTTCTCAGCTTTTTGTTTCGGCCATTTACGAACTTTCATAGGGGCTAGAGAAATGTTTTGCAGCGCAGTCATATGCGGATAGAGTTCAAAACGCTGAAACACCATACCAATATTTTCCCTTAGCTTGTAAAGATTGGTTTTGGAGTCGTTAAGGGACGCGCCATCCACAATGATTTCTCCTTCCTGATAGGGTTCCAGTCCGTTAACACAGCGGAGAAGAGTACTCTTGCCGGATCCACTCGGTCCGCAAATGACAACCGTTTGGCCACGACCGATCGTCTCATTGACCTTGGTTAGCACCTGAAAATCACCAAACCATTTGCTGACGTTTTTGATCTCAATCATAGTAAACCTGTCTTTCGGCCTTTTTCTTCGAAATGCCTTGAGATTTTTGAGCCTATAAAGCAAAAAATGAAGAAAACTACGGCAACAAAACCAAAAAGCTGTATAGAGCGCACTTCCAAGTTGTCCACGATAGACGTTCGTCGCACAAACTCCTGCAAGCCGATGACAAACGCCAGGCTGGTGTCCTGGAAAGTGACGATCGATTGGGTGATCAAACTCGGCAGCATGCGCCTAAAGGCAATCGGAATCAAAATGTACCGAGCAGTCTGGCTGTAAGTCATGCCAGTTGAAAAGGCAGCAGCGGTTAGATCTTTGCTGATGGACTGATAGCCGGCCCGAAAGATTTCACCAAAATAGGTCGCCTCGAAAATAATAAACGAGATAATTGCCGATAAGAAAGGATCCAGGGGACGCCCGGCAATAATCGGCATTACAAAATAAAACCAAAAAATTACCAGGATCAAGGGTACGTTCCGGAGGAAGTTAACGTATAGGGTTACCGGTTGATAGATCCATTTGTTTTTCGATATTCGTCCTAAACCGACTAAAGCTCCCAGGGCAATTCCTCCCAGAAGGGCAAAGGCCGTTAGTTGCAAGGTCACCCAGAAGCCGCCCAGCAGGAAGGTTAAATTGCGAGTCACCGCATCAAACATGTCTACCTCCCGATCATGCCCGGAATCTTAAATTTGGCTTCAATGATGCTCATCACCCGCACAACGGTCAGCCCCAAAATTAGATAGATTAACATCGCTCCGCTGGTCGCTTCCAACCCGTGGAAAGTCTCGGCGTCGATGCGATAGCTCATAAACGTGAGCTCGGCAACGCCTATGGTCATGGCTACCGATGAGTTTTTAAAAATAGTCAGAAATTCAGTTGTCAAGGGAGGCAGAATGATTCGAAGGGCATACGGAATGATCACATAACGATACATCTGGTAGTGGGTCATACCGGTGGATAATACGGCCTGATACTGGTCGGTACTGATGGATGCAAACCCGGCCCGCATATGCTCAGCTACCCGCGATGCTGTGTATAATCCCAGCGCCAAAATGGCCACATAGAAGTTGAGTCCCAGAATTCGATTGATTTGACGACCCAGGTCCTCACCGAAAATCATCGGTCCGGCGTAGTACCAAAAAAATAGCTGGACTAGGAAGGGAATGTTGCGGAAAATTTCGGTATAAGCGGCGGAGAGAAATCGTAGCCAACGCCATGGCGTCACGCGCAATGTACCCACTAAAATACCTAGAAACAGCGCAATGATCCAGGCCAAAAAGCCGATTTTGATGGTCAACCACAGCCCTTGCAACAACCATATACCGTAAGGCTGCCGCCACAAAACACCCCAGTCAAAATCATAAGCAAAACCCATTGATTCTCTCCAGGTAAAATTAGAAAGCTATTAATCGTTAACACAATGGGATAGGGTACAGGCAAAGTAAAGGGGGCCTATGCCCCCTTCTTTATTTTTAGCCCAAGAGTAATCATTAATCGTACTGAAAATTAGAATCGATTCTTTTTTCCAACTACAGGCAATTTTTCTATTTCTTCCACCACTCGTCCGAGATCGGGTATACCATCATTTCGAGGTAGTTCTTATAGACAGCCGACATAGGGATAGGAACGACCCCCTGGGGACCCATCCACTTTTCATATAATTCATCGAACTTGCCGGTTTTAATGGACCATATAATGGTGTTGTTGACGAAGTCACGGAAGTCGGATTGGCCTTCCCGCATGATGTATGCATAGGGTTCATACGCAATGGCAAAGGGAACGGTCATCCACTTGTCCGGGTTCTGATCCTTCATGCGCAATCCCTCCAGCAAGCTGCGGTCGGTGGAATAGGCGTCAATCTTTCCGCTTTTTAAAGCCAGCATACCTTGTGGATGAGTTTCAGTGACAACAATATCAGCCGGTTTGAATTTGCCTTCATCAGCCAGTTTTTCAACTGCCCGAAGATTGGTGGTCCCACGGGCAGCACCAACCCGCTTGCCGTTCAGATCCTCCAGGCTTTGTACCCCGCTGTCCTTGGCAACCAGAAACGTCGTCTCCGAGAAGAAGAAGATCATGCTAAAATCAGCCTGTTCTTCACGCTTTTGGGTATAGGTTGTTGACCCCATTTCAACATCAATGGTGCCATTTACCACCATGGGAATCCGGGTTTTAGGCGTGACGGTAAACGGTACGATCTCAATTTTCTTCCCGAAACGCATCCCCAAATATTTGGCCAATTCGTTGGCCATGTCCACTGAAAACCCGACGTGTTTTCCGACCTTTGGATCCACAAATGCAAATGGGATCGAACCTTCCCTGAAACCCAGTTTGATCTTTCCGGTCTTTTCGATTTGATCCATGGTTTTATCTGCCAGAACCGGAACGGTCAGGAGGGTCATTACCATCACGCATGCCAAACTGATGCTGCTTAGTTTTTTCATCTTGTCCTCCTTTTTTAAACGTTTGAATATACGAATGGTTGACTGCAGACTAAAAATGAATTGACTGTGGGAAGAAACTGCTCTTTTAATGACCCATACCGGTTCATAAAAGCTTTTTCAAAAATTGTCAAATTATTCCTCCAGGATGTCACTGATGTATACATACAACGCCGGCGAGCCGCCCGTGTGAATGAAAAGTATGTTTTCTTCTTTGTTGAAATATCCTTTGCGAACCAAATCGATCAGCCCGGCCATGGTCTTGCCGGTGTAAACCGGGTCCATCAGGATACCCTCCAACCGGGCCAGCATCCGGACGGCTTC
>JASFJP010000112.1:0-10275 GCA_050121225.1 Desulfobacterales bacterium | reverse complement strand
GCTTATCCTAATTATTTACTTTGTGCGCAGGAAAAAAACGTAGTCAACTCAATTCACCATTCATCAATCAACAAAAAAGCCACATGAATGCTCCATTCATGTGGCTTTTTTATTGTAATCTGTGAAACATTTCAGAGCACCTTGATCAGGACAAATGTTAGATCGTCCTGCGGACTTGCACCATCTCGAAAACGTGATACTTCTGTATTTATTTGCCGACAGATTTCAGCCGTTGAAAAATGGGCATATTCTCGGATTAAGTTCTGAACCCGCTGCATGCCGAACATTTCGCCGCTCTTGTTAAATGTTTCCGGTAAACCATCGGTTAACGCCATATAGATTTGCCCTTCCTTGACGTTCGTGAAACAGTGTTCTTCATAAACCACATCTTTTTTCAGACCCAATGACAGGCTGCTGCAGCGATTTGTCTGTCGGAAGACTTGGTTGCAAGTATAGGAAAATTTTTGGCATCAGTCACAGGCACACCGCTGGATGTGGCAATTAGCCTACCTTGATGATCAATTAAAAACGCTTTACCGGTTCTGCCGACATTGAGCTTTTCAAGGAATAATGTAATGTCATTTAATGTCAGTTCAGCGTTCATAACCCCCATAATATGCCCGTTGATGTCGTGGAATGGCTGGACGTATCCCATGGCCAGGGTTACGCTAATGGCATCACCGTGCTCCCGGGCGTAGGGTTCCGTCCAGGTCGGTTTTTCCGCCATTATGGCGGCCTCATACCAGGGTTGGCTGCGGGGGTCATACGGGTATGAGTCTCTTGGCGTTTTTTCGATGCGGCCGTGAGCATCAAGGAAGTATTCATCAAGATTGCTGCCCGTAATTTCATCTCTAACAGCGAATTCGTAACCGTATTCTTCAGGATAGCGCGCGATTCTAACACTGCGGCCATCAGATCCGCCCCAAGCAATACTGCTGAGCCCCTTGAATGCATGTGCTTGATCGAACAGCATCTGTCGCCAGGAGCGCAAATCTTTTAAATTTATTTTCCCCTCTTGGATCAGATTGGCATTCACCTGTTGTATCCGGCTGGGCAAATTCAACAAATCTTTGAGGCGTCCTTCGATGTGATCATGAATCCGAGCCAGGTTTTGCTCGATTAAAGAAGCTCATCGAATTTAACTTGACATCAAAGCATCAAATAATTTATGTTTTGATGTATGAGAACGACGCTTACTATAGACGACGATGTGGCTGCGGCTTTGGAGCGGATTCGCAAGACTCGAAAGCTTAGTTTCAAAGCTCTGGTCAACGATGCTTTACGGCAGGGCTTAAAAGAAATGAGCCGTCCGCCCCGAAAAATCAAGCCTTACAAAACAAAGCCTGTATCTTTGGGACGCTGCCTAGTGGGTAGCCTCGATGATATCTCTGAAGCTCTCGCTATTTCGGAAGGTGAAAATTTCAGGTGATTCTTGTCGACACGAATTTGCTTATTTATGCTCATGTAAAAAGCTTTTTGCAACATGAGAGAGCCCGGATTTGGCTTGATGGCCACCTCGGCGGCACTGCATCCGTCGGTTTATCCTGGCCCAGTCTTCTCGCCTTCATTCGTCTGGTCACCAATCCGCGGGTTTTCGAACGCCCTGAGTCGGTGGAAAAAGCGTGGAAACAGATTGAAGAATGGCTTGACTGTTCACCTGTCTGGATTCCACAACCCACAGAACGCCATCGGGAAGTTTTAGGACCGCTGCTGGTTAACCAGGGTTTAAGGGCGAATTTGGTTCCCGATGCTCATCTGGCGGCCCTTGCAATTGAACATGGGCTTACACTTTGTTCCACGGACGGCGATTTTGGTCGCTTTCCCGGTTTGCGCTGGGAAAATCCGCTATTGGGTTCGAGTGCATCTGCCTGAAGATCTGTGTAAATAATTTTGGGGGGTTGTTCTGCTGTTAGACAGATGGAAATCGGGTAAAATTTGAAATACCTGTAAAATGAAAAAAGCCGTTAAAATTTAGATTCGGGATTTGTCTTAAAAGGCCAAAGTCTGTATTTAAAGCGATTCCAGGCGAGCACAGCGCAGTTTTTCTTACTAGTTAGATATAGTAAGCAAATAAATTTAAAGTAAGACGAATTAGTAAGCGATTGACAAAATTAAAAACCAGT
The DNA here is from genome assembly GCA_050121225.1 of Desulfobacterales bacterium. Lineage (GTDB taxonomy): Bacteria > Desulfobacterota > Desulfobacteria > Desulfobacterales > JAFDCJ01 > JAFDCJ01. The sequence continues at coordinate 8,152 of JASFJP010000112.1, read as the reverse complement.
GTTAGTTTTTGTTTTATAAGACGAATGTCAAAAACTTTAATTGAATTTGGTACAATTAACACATAGAGAGGCATATAATGCAAGTTGTAACCGCGTCAAGCAGAGGCCAAATCGTTATCCCCAAGGAAATTAGAAAACGGCTGAACATTGTTGCAGGTAAAAAGCTTTCAGTTAAAGCTGAGGGAGATCATGTGCTCCTCACGCCGCTGCCGGACGATCCGGTGGAAGCATTCTGCGGAATTTTCAAAGAGAAATCTTCACTTACAAGTGCGTTAGCTGAGCAACGGGAAAAGGATAAACATCGTGAAGAGAAAAAGATTGTTGGATAGCTATGCGTTGTTAGCTTATCTCAATAAGGAAGATGGCTTTGAGAAAGTGCGCAATGTTTTGGCGTATGCTCAGAGAGCCAGTCTTCCTGTTTTGATGAATGAATTGAATGTCGGTGAAACCTATTACATTCTCTATCGAAAACGCAGCCATGAGCAGGCCGATTATTTCTTAGACACTGTTCTGGCAGGGCTTCCCATTTCTATGATCTCAAATGATTTTAATGCTGTTATTTCTGCAGCTAAAATAAAAGCCCGTCATGCGCTTTCTTTTGCAGATTGTTTTGTAGTTGCCACGGCCCAAAAAGAAAATGCCGTCATCTTGACCGGTGATCCTGAATTTAAGAATGTAGAAAAGTTTGTGGAAATAGATTGGCTTACAAAATAAGCTATTTCGATTTTACCTCTCTGCCATTCCCCTAATATCTTTTCGATGAATGATAAAGCCATTAAATTATCCGCCCTGATCATCGCATCGTTGAGCTCTTTTTTGACGCCGTTTATGATTTCATCGGTCAATATCGCGCTGCCGGCCATCGGGAAAGAATTTAAGACGGATGCAGTTTTATTAAGCTGGGTGGCGACCTCATATCTTTTGGCAGCTGCTGTGTCTCTGGTGCCTTTTGGCAAATTGGCGGACATTTATGGCCGTAAAAAAATTTTTTTAGGCGGACAGATTATTGTTACGATCACCTCGTTGCTGACCGCCATTTCAATTTCGGCCCACATGCTTATTATCTTCCGAATTTTTCAGGGAATTGGCGGGGCTATGGTTTTTGCCACCAGCATTGCAATATTGACTTCAGTTTATCCGCCCCAGGAGCGCGGCAAGGTGCTGGGAATTGCGGTAGCCGCGGTTTACATCGGTCTTTCCTGTGGACCGTTTTTCGGCGGGTGGCTGACCCAGCATTTTTCCTGGAGAAGTATATTTCTGATTAATATTCCGCTAGGATTGTCCATCATTTTACTTGTGGTTTGGAAATTAAAAGGCGAGTGGACCGGGGCAGAAGGCGATAAATTTGATCTCATTGGATCGTTGATCTATGCTCTGGCGATTGTGGCCATCATGTACGGTATTACCATAATCCCTTCCCTGGCGAGCATCGGGATAATTCTGGTTGGGATGTTGGCGTTGGCCGGGTTTGTCAAATGGGAGACTCAGGTGCGATATCCGGTTTTTCAAGTCAACCTGTTTATTGAAAATAGAACCTTTTCTTTTTCCTGTCTGGCAGCTCTGATAAATTACGGTGCCACTTTTGCCGTAGCCTTTTTGTTAAGTCTTTACCTGCAGTATATTAAAGGTCTGACATCCCAGGGCGCGGGTCTGGTCTTGATTGCCCAGCCGCTTGTGATGGCGGTGTTTTCACCGCTGGCCGGAAAACTTTCCGATAAAATTGAACCGCGGGTGATCGCCTCTCTAGGTATGGCGCTGACTACCCTGGGATTAATCCTTTTAGCGTTGATTAACCATCACACGACGATTTTGTTTGTTGTCATCAGCCTGATGGTTCTCGGATTCGGGTTTGCCATGTTTTCATCACCCAACATGAATGCGATAATGAGCTCGGTCGCTAAAAAGTATTACGGCATCGCTTCCGGGTCTGTGGGAACCATGCGTCTGCTGGGCCAAATGGTTAGTATGGGCATCGCCACTCTGGTCATTGCTCTTTTTATCGGCCGCGCCCAGATAACACCTGACTCTTTTCCCTTGCTGATCAAAAGTGTAAAAATTGCTTTCACCATTTTTTCGTGCCTCTGCGCCATAGGCATATACTTTTCTTTTTCCCGGGGAGATCTGAGATCCGGCGATTGCATGTCCGGTCGATATTGAAAAAGTCCATTTTTTCAGAACTGCTAGAGCGTTTGTCAGAATAACGTTCCGATAGCGGTGGTTTTGCCAGCCTGTTTAGGATTTTCCATCAACCCAATAAACTCTCAATCCAACCACTCCGCCTCCGCTTCAAAAAACCGCTCAACAATTTCTTGATAGCGTTTGTGTATATGGGTGCGATGAATCTTTTTGCGTAGTTCATGCCCGTTTTGAAATGATTGTGAAAAATATGCCCAAAAACCCTTCATGCGTTCAAGCAAATGTCCCGGGCCTCGCAGCACCCCCTGGTATTCTGCATAAAGGTCGGCGTAAAACCGTTTGAATGTTACAACTTTGTCGGTGAATGTATCTTTACCGGCTTTGAGAATGGCCGGTAAAAACGGATTGGCAATTGCTCCGCGCCCGATCATCCAGTGGTTGATTGTGTCAAAGCGAGCAGCAAGATTACGAAAAGTTTTCAGATCGGTGATATCTCCATTGTAAATGACGGGATGCCTTGAAAAATTGAGACATTCTTCAAAAGCTTCCAGATCCGGCTCACCCGCATACATCTGGTTGCCGGTTCGTGGATGAATGATAATTCGTTTTAGTGGATATTGGTTGAAAATCGGAATGAGCTTCTGGATTTCGTCGGGTCTTTTGTATCCCAGTCGGCTTTTGATCGACAGACGGTTGGGAATGACCGGAACTGTTTCATTCAAAAACATGTCGATTTTTTCCGGAAACGGTAGCAAACCGGAGCCGCGCTGCTTTTTGGCGACCATTGGGTAGGGACAACCCAGATTCCAGTTCACGGTGTTATAGTTCATGTCAAACAATTGCTTGGCAAGCGGGACAAAATTCTCCGGATTATTGCCGATGATCTGAGGTTCGATGGGCATCGCCGAGTTGTTTTCCGGCAGTACATCCTTGAGATAGGCTGGTTTGGCCCGGATCGTTTTCAGCGTAGACATAAACGGCGCGACGGCGCCATCAAATCCATCAAAGTACCTTGAATACGTATTTCTGAAAATATAATCGGTAAATCCCTTCAAGGGTGCCAGATAAAGCTGGATATTTTGATTTTCAGTGTTCATGATGGATTCTTTGTTAGGCTTAGGAAAAAATGGTGAAATCGAGGGTCGTCGGTTAGTTCAGGATGAAATGATGTGACCAGCAATCGGCGCTCGATAGCAGCAACCGGGGTGCTATCGGCCAATCTGGCAATTACGCTGGCCTTTCCTCTTGCTACGAGTAACTTTGGAGATCGAATAAAAACTCCGTGAAAGGGCATTGTTTTTCCATTTTGCAGGCAACTCACATATAGATCTTCCTCAAAGCTCTGCTGCTGCCGGCCAAATGCATTTCGTTCAACAACGATATCCATAACATCCAGAAGGGGTTGATCCCGGCCGATGTCCTTGGCCATTAAAATCATGCCGGCGCAGGTTCCCCAGAGCGGTTTTTTTTGAGCAAAACAACGCAAGGGTTCGATAAAATTATACATCACCGCCAGCTTACCGATGGTGGTGCTTTCACCACCGGGAATAATCAATCCATCCAAAGCGCCCAGTTCATCCGGTAAACGGATTGGGACAGCGTCCGCTCCAAGCTTCTTCAGAATATGAATGTGCTCAATGAAGGCTCCTTGAAGTGCCAAGACACCGATTTTCATTACATATCCACATGCTTTAGAATATTCAAACGTGGTCATCCTGAAAGCTCAAGTTAGTCACCGCCTGTTCCAAGAGACGTCACTTGGATTTTGGAGATAACCAGATATTCAAATGTAAAAAACCCACAAATTTCGAAGGGAAAGGATTCATATTCACATTGGATCAAACTAAATTACCATCCGCGCCCCGCAAGCATTTCGTTTTCATTCAGCGTACCGACACGGATGCCGACCATCGGGTCACCAAGATTTTGGCTGATCTCTGCCAGTATTTTAGGATCCTTGAAATGGGTTGTTGCCTGTACTATCGCTTTTGCGCGGCGCGCCGGTTCACTTGACTTGAAGATGCCGGAACCAACAAAAACGCCATCTACCCCAATTTGCATCATCATCGCTGCATCCGCCGGGGTTGCAATACCGCCGGCAGCAAAATTGACGACAGGTAAGCTGCCCAGTTTCTTTGTTTGCTTGACCAGCTCGTAAGGTGCCCCCATGTCCTTGGCATAGGTCATTAGTTCTTCATCCGGCTTTGTTTGCAATTTATGAATTTCCCCCAGTACGGCACGGGCATGGCGCACAGCTTCAATAATATCGCCGGTTCCGGCTTCCCCCTTTGTACGAATCATGGCCGCACCTTCACCGATACGTCGCAGTGCCTCTCCGAGATCACGACATCCGCAAACAAATGGAACCGTAAAGGGGTTTTTGTTTATATGGTGGTGCTCGTCGGCCGGCGTCAGCACCTCACTTTCATCGATATAATCGACGCCGATGGCTTCCAAAATTTGAGCTTCTACAAAGTGACCAATTCGGCATTTGGCCATCACCGGTATGGTTACCGCATCCATAATTTCTTTAATTAACGCCGGATCGGACATGCGAGCCACACCACCTTGTTCCCGAATATCGGCCGGTACCCGTTCCAGTGCCATCACCGCTACAGCTCCGGCTTCTTCTGCAATAAGGGCGTGTTCCGCAGATACCACGTCCATAATCACACCACCCTTGAGCATTTGCGCCAAACCACTTTTGACGGTAAAACTGCCCACAGAGATTTCGTGATTTTTTTCATTCGTTGCCACTAGGTGTACCTCCTAACCCGGATATGCCGGTTCTAAATAGGTTAAACTTCCCTTGTCGAGTGAAGTTTCTGTTTGCGGCCATATTAACGTTTGTGATAAAAAAAAACAGATACAATTAGTTGGAAAAATATGCATGACAGATTTGGATGATATTGAGATCTGATTTGGAAAAAGAAAATCAGTTTTCGTGGTTATCCTAAAAGCTCAAGTAAGTGACGCCTATTGCAAGAGACGTCACTTGGGCTTTGTAGATAACCAAATTAGTTTTTATCGTTTTTGCGCATTTGATGAACTCCTCAGCAAATGGAGAGATATCGGAAAAATGAAGAAGGGTTTCCGTTATAGACAGTTGGTCGAAGAGATAGAGTATAAGATTATGAACGGGACATATCATCCCGGTGAAAGGCTTCCTTCAATTCGAAAACTCCGCGGGCAATCTAATCTGAGCATTTCCACAATTAGTCGGGCTTATATGGAACTTGAGACAATGGGGTTGGTGGAAGCAAGGCCGAAATCAGGCTATTATGTAGCTCCTGTTGCTTTAAACACGTTAAGAGTCCCGCGGTTGAAGAAATTATCTTATCCTCCGAAACATGTTAAATTATCCTCTATGATCAATTCGGTTATCTCGGCCATCAGTAACCCCCATATGCTTCCACTGGGATCAACCGTGACGGATACCGAACTTTTGCCATTTAAGTACTTTAACCGAATCCTGAAAAACATCTCTCATACCGAACTGAAATCCATGATAGCGTATTCGCTTTCGGAAGGGTATCCGGAGCTCAGGCGGCAAATTGCGCTTCGAACGGTTGGCGTTTTGGAAGGAATTACCCCCGACGATGTCGTGATTACCAACGGCTGCATGGAGGCGGTAGCGCTATCACTGCTGACCATTACAGAGCCGGGTGATACCGTCGCTATTGAGACCCCGACTAATTTTGGTTTTCTGCAATTATTGAAAGAATTAGGGCTCCTGGTTATGGAGGTCCCGACGGATCCGCAGTATGGAGTGGATTTAGATGAACTGAAAATAATATTTAACTCAACCCGCATCAAGGTGTGCCTATTTATACCCAATTTTCACAACCCGCTGGGTGCTATTATGCCGGATGCTCGCAAAAAGAGCTTGGTCGAATTGATCAATGAATACGAGGTGCCGGTAATTGAAGACGACATCAGCTCGGAACTGTATTTTGTGGGACAGCGTCCGATGCCCTTGAAAGCTTTTGACCGCAACGACTTGGTCATAACATGTTCTTCATTTTCAAAAACATTAGCGCCGGGCTTGCGGATTGGTTGGGTGCTTCCGGGAAAGCGTTTGAAAGAGAGAATTCAAAATTTAAAAGCCGCTACCACTGTATCGACGTCGACGCTTGATCAATATCTTATATCAACGTTTCTGGCTAGCGGTGCCTACGAACGACATCTTCGGAGGTTAAGAAATACAATCAAAAAGCAAATCATCAGAACCGCTGTTGCAATTCAAAAGCGCTTCCCTGCGGAAACCCGATTGGCGGTACCAACCGGTGGTACATTGTTGTGGATTCAGCTTCCGCCGAATGTGGATGGATTGAAAGTCTATCGAAAAGCATTAGATCAAAATATTGCAATTATCCCCGGGGTGGTAAGTTCAAACACGCGACAGTTTAAAAATTTTATTCAGATTAGCTGCGGTTCACCATTTACCACCAATAGCGATAGAGGAATTGCCGCACTGGGCAAAATTATTTCCCATTTAGGATGAAGCGTATATGGGTAATATCATTTGTGTGTTTAGGCTTTTGCTAAAAGCTCCTGTTTGGCAGAAACCGCGCATTCTTTTATTTGATTGATCAGATCTTTTTCGTGTAGGTTATTGGTCAACTGGGAAAAGACTTCCAACCGCCCGATGATGTCTTCAATAAATGTCACCTCGTTGCCGTCGCCCACTCGACTGATGCCGCGAATTACAATTTTCAATAGTTGCAGCAGATCAGCCATGTGGCGCTGGCTGTTGGTCAGCTGGTAAAGATCGGATTCTGGGTGACCGTACTCTTTGAGAGCGCTTAGCAGCACCGATCTGCCAGTATTACCCCCTACCAACGCAAGGAAAATATAGATCTCTCTTTCGAGCGTCAGCAGGTCCTGAATACTGAGTAGGCGATTATCCTCCTTGTCAGAGTCAAGGATTTCCAGCAGTCTGCGGTGAACAGTTCTGATTTTTTCAAACAGCTTATCCTGATTTTTGTCGATCTTCCAGGCGGCATAACTGGCGATTTTGTGGTCGACACCCTCCTTCTCCAGGAGAATATCTTCCGGAGTGATCTGATAGCTGACAATTTCCTGGGAATATTTGCGTATCAGGCGGTTACCGAGCATAAAGGCTTTTCTGTCTGCAAATCGGATTACCGAAGGATTTTGGTAAAGATCATTCAACAGGACCGAAATCGAATTTTTTGGTTGCTTCAAACGATCGACGAGCAGCTGAAGGGAATCCAGGAAAGCGGCCCGATCCTTTTGATGCAGCGATTCCTTCAGGTTGTGCCACAGAAATTCAAATATTTTTCTTTCATAACGCTCAAGTTCAGGAATTATTCTTCCGAAGACACTCTTTTTGAAATTTCCTTGGCTGTCGAAACAGCTTTTGAGCATATTTATCAACGCTTCGGCTTCCTTTACCGATACGTTGAATTCCTTGGCGACAGTTTCAAAATCCTCGTGTCCAAAGTCGATCACCTGGTGGACCATTTGAGTCATCTTTTTTTTGGTCACCGATCTTTTTTTGCGAAAGGAAACCATCTTGACGACTTTGGCGTGAACCTTTCCGATAAACGTTTCCCTATCCGGCGCTTGGGCCTTAATTTTGTTCCCTTCAATGTGCAAATTATCATAAACATCGTCGCTCACTTTATCGAGGCGTTTTTCCACATTGCTTAAGACCTCAGTCTCGATTTCGTCGCTATCGGTTTTTTGCTCGATGGTATTCAACAGGCCGGTTGTGACTTGAAGCCTCTGGACCACTTGCTGAGAGTCTATTTTTTCATAATCTTCGCCGTAGACACTTTTCAATACTCGCGCCGTTTCAGTACTGGAACCGCCGGAGTTTTCCATAACCAACCGGGCAACTTGGGCCATCCCATCCGATATTTGTGTTTTCTCATTGTCGACCATCAACCACTTTATGTTGTTGACCTCAATGGGCGAAGGATGCCTTTGGGATCGGAAACGTTTCGTATTTACGATCGTATCGTAGATGCTTAAGTATTGATACAGTTTT
>JASFJP010000111.1:0-10339 GCA_050121225.1 Desulfobacterales bacterium | reverse complement strand
TCATCGCCGATCAGGTAACCATCAGGACGATTATTTTAGTTTTTCCTCTTTCAATGTGAGATTTCAAGCTTAAATTATAGATAAGCCCTTAAATCACCAGATGGAACTCCGAACCATCGCTAACCTTAAATGATAAAATATGTCAATGATGAAATCAAAACACGAATTAAATACCGTTAATACACTTAAAAAAAACTTTCATAGCCTGGGTCACCGCTTCACAAATCAGCGCGAATCGATCTGGCGTTTATTAAACGATACGCCCAAGGGATTGACCATACCTGAAGCTGCAGATGTTCTCAAAAAAAAGGGGATTGGGCACGCAACCGTCTACCGTACTGTTAAAACCCTGCAAAAACTCGGTTGTCTGCATCGGGTCCACCTAGAAAGCGGCGAACATCGATTCGTTGCTCGCCATCAGCCCCATTCCCATATGCTCGTATGCCGTTCTTGCGGCCGGTTGGTTGAATTCGAATCCTGTGATCTTTCCATCCTGGAAAAGCTGCTAACGATGGAAACCGGTTTCCAGATTGAAGGACACGACCTTGAATTTTTCGGAATTTGTCCTCAATGCAGATCTTCGAATTGAAATGGGATAAAATGGGATAAATAGAACGGGGCAGCACTAGACATTGTTAACGTATTTGACATCATTTCGCGCTTAGTCTATTTAGTATCGAAATTCCTCTCGGTCTTTGCTTAAAGATTGCCTTACCATGCAAACAGAAGCGGTTGAAAATTATCTAAAGACAATCTATGAGATCCAGCAGCAAGGCGGACGCGTGAAAACAACCGCCCTCGCCCAAAAACAGGGAGTCACGGCAGGGTCGGTTAGAGATAGGATCAAACGCCTGTCCAACGTATGGCCGAAACTGGTTTCCCATGAACTCCCCAAAGGTGTTTCCTTAGCACCCCGCGGTAAAAAGGTAGCGTTAAGTGTCATTCGCAGTGAACATTTTTCTTTTGAAAGTGGATTGTTTACAAGAAGGAAGGCTTTTATATGCAGAGAACATTCATCAACCTTATCTCATTCAGGACTAGTTTGCGACTGTTGATCATATGCAGTCTTATCTTAACTTTATTTGCACCGCCGGTCAACGCAGAATACAAAGGCAAATATCCCTACCATGTCGGCACGACCGTTGGAATGATTGCCGATATTATTAGACAAGTTGCCGGAGATAAAGCTGAAGTCACCAATATTATCGGCACCGGTGTAGATCCTCACCTGTTCAATCCGACTCGCAGTGATGTTGCAGTCTTGCTCAAATCGGATATTGTATTCTATGCCGGCCTTCTGTTGGAAGGTCAGATGACGGATGTCCTCGTTAAGATTTCGCGCAAGCGCCCGGTTTATGCGGTCACCGAACTGCTTAAAGAAAGCTATCTCATTCAGGATACGAATACCAACCACAGTGATCCCCATGTTTGGATGGATGTCCAAGGCTGGATGAAAGCTGTTGCCGTCGTAAAAGATGCCCTTTCAGAGTTTGATCCAACCAATAGCGCAAACTACAATGAAAAGGCGGCGACGTATCGTAAAAGGCTTGAAGAACTGGATGCATATGCCAGGAAAGTCATCGGTTCTATACCTGAAAACCAGAGAATTATGGTCACCGCTCACGATGCGTTCAAATATATGGGACGTGCATATGGTATCGAGGTCATGGGCATCCAGGGAATTTCTACGGAATCAGAAGCCGGACTCAAAGACCTCAATAACATCGTTGATGAACTGGTACGTCGAAAAATACCAGCAGTCTTTGTTGAATCCAGCGTTTCTGATAAAAATGTCAAGGCTTTGCTGGAAGGCGCTAAATCCCGCGGGCATGAGGTCATCATTGGCGGTGAGCTTTTTTCGGATGCCATGGGCACAGCAGGCACTTACGAGGGAACGTATATCGGCATGATTGATCACAATGTAACAACCATTGCACGAGCCTTAGGAGGGCAGGCGCCCGAAAAAGGATTGAGCGGCAAACTCACTAAAATTCACTGAGGCCCCCGATGACTGATTGATAGTAAATCGGGGGGTTTGGTATTATTGGAGAACAAAAGAATGTCAACCGCAGAAAGTTCGGCAACGACAAACAGTAACAATACTGGTGAACAATATTCAACCGTGCCGGGCTCAGATGGCCTGTCCGGGGATTCGGCTCCACTTTGGATCCACGACCTGACGGTGGCATACCACCGCAAACCGGTTTTGTGGGACGTTAATCTAGCTGTTCCGGAAGGAAAACTGATCGCCGTGGTTGGCCCAAATGGTGCCGGCAAAACCACGTTGATCAAGGCCGCTCTCGATTTAGTACCGCGGGCCTCCGGCAAAGTGATGATCTACGGCAAATCGTATGAAAATCAGCGTCATTTGGTGGGGTATGTACCTCAGCGAGAAAGTGTCGACTGGGATTTCCCGGTGAATGCCCTGGATGTCGTTGCCATGGGGCTCTACCGCAAGATCGGCTGGATCACGCCGGTCAGCCGACGTTACAAGGATAAGGCTATGGAGTCACTGGAAAAAGTCGGCATGACACCTTACGCCAAACGTCAGATCAGTCAGTTATCAGGCGGGCAACAGCAGCGTGTATTTTTAGCCCGTGCTTTGGCCCAGGATGCGCGCGTCTACATGATGGATGAACCGTTTGTTGGCGTGGATGTCGCTACGGAACGGGCCATCGTCGCACTTTTAAAGGAACTGAAGGATGCCGGTAAAACGTGTCTAGTCGTCCACCATGATTTGCAAACCGTCCCCAGCTATTTTGATTATGTGGTTTTACTGAATATGCGTGTTGTTGCGCACGGTTCAACTGAAGAGGTCTTTACTGAGGATAACTTGAAGAAAACATATGGCGGGAAACTGACATTGCTTTCAGACGCGATCTATGCATTCTCCAAAGACCCCCGCCTGCCTTCCGGAACAAAAGGCTCGCGTCAATGAAGTCGATGGGGAGATTAATGAAGTCCATAATTTTAGCGTGTCATATCGCGGTTTTGGCAGGCCTGATGAGCATGCTTGTACCGGCAACAGCCACGGCGGCCAGTTTGGCAGGCAATTTGTTGGAGTTGCCTTCCTGGGTCGAAATTATACGCGTTCTGACCCTGCAGGATTACAATACACGTGTCGTGATTATCGGAACAACTTTGTTGGGTTTGGCGGCCGGTCTGGTGGGCACGTTTCTGATTTTGCGTAAACGCGCTTTACTCAGCGACACCCTCAGCCATGCAACGCTGCCGGGCATTGCCTTGACATTCATTGTGATTACCTATCTAGGCGGCGAGGGCAAAAATCTCATCGCGTTGATCATCGGGGCGGCCCTTTTTTCTGTGCTGGGTACCGTTTCGGTTATTCTCATACAAAAGTACTCAAGGCTTAAAGATGATGCCGCTTTAGGTATTGTTCTCAGTGTCTACTTCGGATTTGGCATTGCGCTTCTGGGGATAGCCTCCCGGATGGAAACCGGCACCGCGGCAGGGCTTTCTTCATTTATCTATGGGAAAACTGCCTCAATGCTTTTCTTTGATGCCGTATTGATTGGAGTGACAGCATTAGGATCTGCAATCGTTTGTGTTTTATTGTTTAAGGAATTCACCTTAATCTGTTTTGATTATAACTATGCGGCGACTCAGGGTTGGCCGGTTATGCGGTTGGATTTTTTGATGATGACATTGGCAGTCGTCGTGACGGTTATCGGTTTACAGGCGGTGGGCTTGATACTGGTGGTGGCCTTGCTGATTATTCCCCCGTCGGCTGCCAGATTTTGGACGCGTCGTTTGAAAAATATGCTGATCCTTTCTGGCCTCTTCGGCGCCTTAAGCGGTCTGTTAGGGTCCACGTTCAGCGCCCTGATGGCTAACTTACCGGCTGGAGCCGTAATCGTAATTATGGCAGCATTGGTTTTTATTTTCAGCCTCGCTTTTGGATCGGCCAGTGGCTTGCTCCAGCAGATGATCGAACGACGTCGTTTAACAAACAAAGTGGCCAGGGAAAATCTGCTGCGAAAAATGTATGAATATCATGAATTGCGAAATTCGGCAAAGGCAGCCAGCCAAATTACGGAAGGTCTCCGCTTTGAAGATCTTCTAGCCGCCCGCGCCTGGTCATCCACCCGGTTGCGCAAGACACTAAAATCCACCATCTCTGCCGGTATGATTCGTGGCAATGGGAATCAGCGATTCACGCTAACTGACAAGGGATTGCATGAATCCTATCAAATTGTTCGTAAACATCGGTTGTGGGAAGCCTATTTAATTACCCATGCGGATATTGCTCCCAGCCAGGTAGACTGGGGCGCCGATGCCATAGAACATGTTTTGGATCGAGAAATGATCCAGAAACTGGAAAAGATGCTGCCGGATTTAAAAGATGTGAAAATGCCGCCCAGCCCACATGAATTGCAAGCTACTCAAAGTGTAACTTGAAATAAGTGCTCCATAAATGAATAGATAAATGTGAAAGTGTGGGGGATAGTTCAATTTTAGATATTGATGGTTGTCTGTTTAATGAAAGAACTCCTCAAATAGTCAATATTAGATGGTCAATCTAGAAGGTGAGCTTCGATGGAATGGACTTTTTTGGATAGTTGGATTGTGATCACCGGAGCGCTAAGTGCAATGGCCTGCGCTCTATTGGGGAATTTTCTCGTTTTACGCCGCATGAGCATGATGGGGGATGCAATTAGCCATGCCGTCCTGCCCGGCCTCGCCATCGCCTTTTTGATCACAGGCAGTCGTGAAAGTCTTCCCATGTTAATCGGCGCTGTTGCCATTGGTGTACTGACGGCATTTATGGTGCAGGGCATCGCCAAGCTGAGCAACCTGGACAAAGGTGCCTCCATGGGCGTCGTATTCACCACACTTTTTGCTTTAGGTCTGATTCTGATTCGTCAGGCAGCCGATCATGTCGATCTGGATCCAGGATGTGTCCTTTACGGTGCAATCGAACTCACGCCTCTGGACACCTATGAAATTCTTGGATATGAGATTCCCGCTGCCGCACTGACAAATGCCGGCATGCTGCTGCTAAATGGTATTCTTGTAATCATCTTCTATAAAGAACTAAAGATAACCACTTTTGATCCTGCTCTGGCAACAACCATGGGTATCAATGCCAATGTGATGCATTATGTTCTCATGACCTTTGTTGCTGCGACAACTGTGGCCGCCTTTGAAAGCGTCGGCAGCATATTGGTCATCGCTATGTTGATTGTCCCAGCTGCCAGCGCACACTTGTTGACCGATCGCTTGCCGACCATGCTCGTAATCAGTTTAATGGTTGCATTCGTTTCAGCAATTTTAGGTCACATCTTCGCCATCACAATCCCGGGGTGGTTTGGATTTCGTGATACAAGCACCGCCGGAATGATGGGTGTCGCAGCAGGGCTAATATTTCTGCTGGTTTTTCTTTTTGCTCCGCGTCACGGTCTGATAAGTCGCACATTGAGTCAGACGATGCTGGCATTGAAAATCACCAAAGATGATATCCTTGGTTTCTTGTATCGGTACCAGGAGTTGGCGGTTCCAGCCTCAACGCCACTGAAAATCGACGATTTGCGAAAAGGCCTAAAATTGGGATTTTCAGCTAATATTGCGGTGTGGGACTTAAAAAGAAAAGGGCGTTTGAGCATTGAAGGTATAGGCCTGAACCTGACATCTGTTGGAGAACAGGAAGGACGCGGACTTATTCGTTCGCACCGTTTGTGGGAAGCATATCTTTGCAATCAGCTATCAGCCTGTGCTACTGATGTTCATCTGCCGGCCCATAAGCTGGAACATTTTACCGATGCCTCTATGCAATCTCAACTCGACCAGGAAATCGGCCATCCTGAGGTTGACCCCCATCAGCGCAAAATCCCGGATTAAAGTTAATATGTGCCGGAAATGCACCCTTAGAATTCCCATTTTAACCATATATTCTTGCCCGAACCATCCCGAAAGCTTTGTGGTTTTGAAACGCTTGCATTTTATATCGGGTCTAATTTACAAAACCTCCATCTTGTGTTACAAGACCCCCACGACCTTAAAATGACATATTTATTCAAGGGTCTGGGCGGAATTGGCGAGGAATTTGGGCGACACTATTAATCCGAACCTCTTCGGAAAGGAGCCGCTTTTCAGCAAGGATCAACACACCATTATCGGGACGAAAACTAAGATCAAAAGAAAAGAAAGTTATATATCAGGCCTTTCTGGGTAAGAAAAACCACATAAAAAAGGGAGACATACTATCAATGGATTTTGAATTGACGGAAGAACACCAGATGGTAAGAGATATGGCCCGGCGATTCGCCGAGACAGAGATCAAACCGAAAGCCGCGGAACTGGATGCCAAACACGAACACCCGGCAGAGATTGTCAAGCAATTGGGAGAATTGAAGATGATGGGCATTGCCGTGCCCGAGGAATACGGCGGAGGGGGTATGGATAACGTCAGTTATGCCCTGGCCCTTATTGAAATCTCCAAAGCCTGTGCCGGGACAGGTACGATCATGTCAGTGAACAATTCTCTTTATTGTTATCCGGTGATGGCTTATGGGACCCACGAACAAAAGATGAAATATCTGTACCCTGTTGCCGCAGGCGAGAAGGTGGGTTGTTACGGATTGACCGAATCGGACGCGGGTTCGGACCCGGCCGCCATGCGAACCACAGCCGAAAAGGATGGGGATGAATGGATCATCAACGGAGAAAAAAAATTCATCACCAGTGGCAATGTGGCCTCATACGCAGTGATTGCCGCCGTAACGGAAAAAGGAAAAGGCTACAAAGGAATCAGTTCCTTTGTGGTTGACCTGGAAAACACATCGGGATTCAAGGTGGGCCATGTGGAGGAAAAACTGGGCATCAATGCGTCCGGCACGTCAGAGCTGGTTTTCGAGGATGCAAGGGTGCCTGCTGACGCTCTTCTTGGCAAAGAAGGAGAGGGTTTCAAACAGATGCTTACCACCCTTGATGGCGGTCGCATCGGCATCGCTTCTCAAGCGTTGGGGATCGGACGCGCCGTCTTGGAGGAAGCCCTTGAGTACGCCAAGACACGCGAACAATTCGGGAAACCCATCACATCTTTTCAGGCCATTCAGTGGAAATTGGCAGATATGGCAACGGAATTGGATGCTGCCGAACTGATGACGTTGAGGGCAGCCTGGCTGGAGGATAATGGCAAGCCTTATGAAAAGGCAGCAGCCATGGCCAAAATGTATGCTTCAGATGTAGCCATGCGAGCCTCCATTGAGGGAGTGCAGATTTTAGGCGGTTATGGTTACTGCAGGGAATACCCAATGGAAAGGCATATGCGGGATGCCAAGATATGTCAGATCTATGAAGGCACAAATGAGATTATGCGTCTGGTTATAGCCAATAACTTGATCAAAGGAAAATAAAATTGCCGCGTTGTTTTTATCAGCTATAGTCGACCTTTTCTCAATATCGCTACCAAAAGCCAAATTCCCATAATTGCGGCGGCCATAAACAATATAATACCAATTAAGGATATTCCAAAAAACAGCGGTGGCGTTTCCGATATGACAATCAGCGCGGATCCGATAATGAGAGCGGCAATAAGAATCGAAAAGGAAAGCCGGTTAGAAATTTGATCATGAGTGGCTAACATTTTTTCAAGCCCTTTATGCTCAATTTGCAGACTCAGTCGTTCTTTGCGGATCAAATTGGCCAAATCCAGCAAATCTTTAGGAAATTGCTGGAGAAATTGGAGAAGCTTTGAAGCAAGATCCAGAACATCATCGGTAACTCGTTCAGGCTTAAAGCGCTCAAGTTTTACGCGCGCAATGAAGGGGGTCGCCTGGGCAATCATATCAAAGTCCGGATTCAGCATCCGGCCAACACCTTCTACCGTGCTGAGCGCTTTCATCATCAGAAAGATATCCGCCGGGATTCGGAGCCGAAAACTAGTGGCAAGTTCGAGCAAATGCTGCAGTAATTTGCCGAATTCGATATCCTTCAAAGGTTTGTAAAGGTGACGCCCCATAAAATCCGCCACTTCGCGTTCAAGCAATCGCCGATCCGGTTCATCCTCCCAATAGGTTAGTTTAAGCAGCACCTGGGCCGCTCGCGTTTCGTTTTGGTGAACAATGCTGTCGACCAAATTCACAAAATCTTCCCGAGTTTGTCGGTCCACCACGCCCGCCATACCAAAATCGAGCAAACAGATCACATTCTCGGGCAACACGAAAATGTTCCCTGGATGCGGATCGGCATGAAAGAATCCAAAATCAAAAACTTGTTTGAGAACCAGATCGGCTCCCCGTTCAGTAATTATTTCTCTATCAAGCCCTGCCGCCTCTAGCTGGTCAATTTCGGAAATTTTGATACCCCCGATGAACTCCGTGGTCAGCACATGTGATGTCGTAAAATCGCGATATACCTTGGGAATGTATACCTTCGGGTCATTTAGAAAATGACGGGCCGCCCGCTCCATATTGGTGGCTTCAATCTTGTAATCGATTTCTTTTTCGAGCGTACGGGCAAATTCCTCAACAATTTTAACGGGACGATGCAGCGCCAGTTCTTCAATGTGGTGTTCCGCCAAGGTCGCCAGATGCAACATGATTTCAAGATCCACTTCAATAATTTTACGAATTCCAGGGCGTTGGAATTTAACCGCAACCGACTCGCCATCTTTTAAAACCGCCCGGTGTACCTGACCGATGGAGGCAGACCCCAACGGTTCGTCATCCAACTCTTCAAACATTTCTTCTGCGGAAGTTGCAAACTCCGATTCGATAACTTTCCGGACATCGTGAAATGGAAACGAGGGAACATTATCCTGAAGATTTGACAGCTCTTCGATAAAGTCCATGGGAATGAGATCGGGGCGGGTGGAGAGTATTTGGCCAAGCTTGATGTACGTCGGTCCAAGCTCTTCAAAGGCCATTCGCAGCCGCTGGGGCCGTGTCAACGGATCTAGACGAGCGGAACGCCTTTTGGTAATCATTTGAAGACCAACCTCGATATACTGGTCGATCCTCAGCATTTCTAAAAGATCACCAAATCCATATTTAAACAATATGGCCAGAATCTGACGGTAGCGGTTCAAATGTCGATAGGTGCGACCGATCACACCGATTTTTCTGATACTGAGCATAGGGATCAGGAAAATTCGTTACTCTTTTTCTTTTACACTGCTGATTATCTTTTTCAGTTCTCTGACTTCTTTTTTGACCGCCTTTAATTCATCACTGGTCACGACGTCAGCCTTTTTAAGAAATTCCTTCACTGTTTTTTCAACCCGGGCTTCCAACTTTTTTTGGGTTTCCTCATACCGCTTTTGGAGATCATTTAAAAACTTTTTGCCATCATTTTCGGACATTTTACCTTTTTCGACCAGTTCTTTGGCAAGATCTTCAACCTCATCCCAAGTCTTTAAGGCCAGACCGATCCCAGCCAGCAGGGTTTTTTTTACTATGTCAGGCATTACAACCTCCTTTCAATATTTTCATTGCTCATTATTGATAATTAGAAAATAAGTTTTTTGGGTTATTCGAGATATCAGAACTATATCGGATGGAAACCGTGTCGATCAATAGAAATGCTGTAATTTGAGTTTAGAATAATTTTGCGATTATTACTTAATTTTACCGATCAATGCACTGGCAATTGTATCCTTCTGAATTTCCTTGGGTCCTGCGTAAATTTCGGTGATCTTGGCATCGCGGTAAAAACGCTCCACCTCGTATTCGGTCATATAACCATACCCACCCAATAGTTGAATTGCCTCGTCGGCGACCTCGACCGCCGTACGGGAAGCATGCATCTTGGCCATGGATGTTAATTTTGGATCGATACGACCCTGATCAAAATTCCAAGCAGCTTTATAGGTGACTAAACGCGCCAATTCAATCTTTGTTGCCATTTCGGCTAATTTGTGCTGGGTAACCTGAAACTGAGCAATCTTACGGCCAAACTGTTCTCTTTCTTTAACATAGGCGAGTGCACGGTTGAAGGCACCCTGGGCCGTTCCCAATGCCTGCGCGGCAACTAAAATCCGGCTTTCGTCAAAGAATTCGAGCACCTGGTAGAATCCCCGGTCCTCTTTTCCAATTAGGTTGGATGTCGGTACGCGCACATCCTTATAGTTCATTTCAGCGGTGGCCATCATGTGGAAGCCCATCTTTTCACCGACATCGGCGGGGACAAGGCCTTTGCGATCGGCCTCCACCAGAATCAAACTAATACCTTTCTCCGACGGCTGACATTCCATATCAGTCTGGCAAATAGTGCAGTAAAAACCAGCCATACCGCCGTTGGTAACAAACGTTTTGGTGCCGTTGAGAACCCACTCATTCCCCTCACGTACGGCGGTGGTATCCAACGAAGTAATATCCGA
>JASFJP010000110.1:0-10360 GCA_050121225.1 Desulfobacterales bacterium | reverse complement strand
ACATTGGCAAGATGGGAGAAAAGGTCTAAATTATCTACAAATGTACTCCCGGCTTTAAGACCCCCTTCAATGCCGAACACGACCATCCCCCCGAAACCATTCTCAAGATATTTTTTGGCGACCGGAAAGGTTGGATCATCCTCGAGTCCCGGATAGCGTACCCACGCGACTTTTGAGTGTGATTTCAAAAATCGCGCCACGCTCATCGCATTTTCGCAGTGACGCTGCATTCGAAGCGGCAGGGTTTCCAGCCCCTGCAAAAACATCCAAGCATTGTCAGGTGAGATGCAGGCGCCAAGATTGCGCAATGGCACGAGCCGCATTCTCATAATAAAAGCCAAGGGGTTGAGATCACCCAGATCATGGGCATAGCGAATGTCATGGTAACTGGGATCGGGCTTGTTGTACAATTTGAACTTAGGGTTTTTCCAGTTAAAATTACCGGAATCAATGACTACCCCCCCGAGGGCAGTGCCGTGTCCTCCCATCCATTTTGTTAGGGAGTTGACTACGATATCGGCACCATAATCCATGCATTTTAGCAAATATGGTGTCGTAAAGGTTGCATCAACGATCAACGGAAGATGGTGTTTTTGAGCGACTTCCGAGACTGCACTGATGTCGGTAAACTCGAGATGTGGGTTGCCTATGGTTTCGACAAAAATAGCCCGGGTTTTTTCCGTTATTGCCGTTTCAATTTCTTTTGGATCTCGGGGATCGGCAAACCTCGCCCGAATTCCAAATTGAGGCAATATACAGTCAAACATGGTGTAGGTGCCGCCGTAAAGGTTATTTGCCGAGACAATTTCATCCCCGGCCGCACAAATGTTGATAATCGAATAGTAAATCGCAGAAGTTCCGGATGACAGTGCAAGCGCTGCCGCACCACCCTCCAATGAGGCGATGCGTTGCTCCAGAACATCCTGGGTGGGGTTCATGATGCGGGTGTAGATGTTTCCGAGTTCCTTTAAAGCAAAAAGGTTTGCCGCATGCTCGGTACTTTTGAAAACATAAGATGATGTCCGGTGGACCGGGACGCCTCTAGCAGTGGTTGACGGGTCGGGTTCCTGGCCGGCATGCAGGCATAACGTTTCAAATTTGAAGTCTTCACGCATGATCCATCTCCTTTGATTCCAATGCAGCATTAAGAGAACCGCTTTTAAATCCATCTAAATCCAATGATACATAGACAAATCCCAGCTCATGGAATTTTTGCCGAATTTTCTTTTGATGTGTTAATATTGAGTCAAAATTCTGCTGTGGGACTTCGATTCTGGCCGTGTCTCCATGGTGCCGAACGCGGAGTACCCGCAGACCGAGATCATATAGATAATCTTCTGCTTTTTCCACCTGACTCAGTTTTTCCATTGTGACCTCCTCCCCATAGGCAATTCGACTGGCCATGCAAGGCATTGCGGGCTTATCGGCGATTTCCAAATGGTAATAGTTGCATATCGCCCGAATGCTCTGCTTGTCGATACCCAAATCAAGGTAGGGAGCCTGAATAGATGCTTCCCGGGCCGCCAGTATTCCCGGTCGGTAATCACCAAGGTCATCCATGTTGACGCCGTAGCACACCGGCCAAGGGGACAGTTCAGGAGCTCCCTGTAGCTCATCGCGGATGGATTCTATTTTTTCAAAAAGCGCTTTTTTACAGTGATAACAACGATCGGCCCGGTTGGCCTGATAGGCAGGATCTTCCATTTCCCGGGTACGCACAATTTGCAGCGGAATGCCGTATTTCTGGGCAAAACCCAGGGCGGCACGATATTCACGTCGGGAAAGAGATGGGCTGTCAGCAAGTACCGCCACCATCCGATCTTTTATCGCCCGATGGCCCGCGTAAGCCAGCAACGCGCTATCTACTCCGCCGCTATACGCCACAATAACTTGCCGCTGGCGCTTAAAATAGTTCTCCAACTTTTTGGCAATGAATTGCGGTTCAGTGTTTTGTTTAGAATATTCCGATACGATTCCCAATGTTTGTCTCCTTCCAATATGCTTTAACTGTTATTGAGATCCGACACGCTGCTGCTCCTATTTTCCGGCAGCACTCCCGTAGATTTAGATTGTGAAAATTATGACAATCTTCATGGCGTTTGCCACCTGAAGAAGTGTAAAGACCTATAGTTAGATATGTCTGAAAGGAGAAATAGGGGGGCGTTTAAAGCACATCGGCAAACACCTCACAGGACCGGCAGACTTTCATTTTATCGGCCCATTTTTTGTGAACATTGCCGTCACAAATGGTACCGTTGATGAACCAACAAAGATCGCCGCTCTTAAATTCCCAAGCGGGGCATTGTTTCTTTTGTTCGGGGGTGCATTTCTTCACTCTCCAGCAGGGTTTGTTGCTGTTCGAACCGGTGTTTTTTTTATAGAGCAGAAAATACATCTGTCTTTCCACGGCAGGTGGAATGGTTCGCCAACCTTGTTCGTAGCTGTGTATCGCTTTGAGCGAAACGCCGAGTAATTGGGCCATTTGATTTTGAGTCTTGTTCATTTTTTTTCGAAAGCTTTGAAATTCGTGGCTATCCATCGAAAACGTCCCCCAGAGTACAATTTAATTTAATGGCAATCTCTAAAATTGTTACAAAGTGGTAGTAATGTCAACAAAAAAATGCACATCCCTGGTTTAGAATGTGCATTTGTTGGTTCGCACCTAAATTTTGCACGAACCGGAGGCTTTCATATACGCATTGATTTTCATGCAATATTTAGGTGGTATGATTTTCTACGATACCCGCCATCATCGGCTAGGGGATCTGGCAGCCAAACCTTGGAACCGCAAAACAGATGAGAAGGGCGTTTGTTAACGGCTGGCTGGCAATTCGGCATAAAACACGAGGTCCTCACCCGGATTTGCAAACATGGAAAAACACGGCTGAGTTAACCTGAAATGGCATTAAACCAGATCGAATGCACCTCATTTACCGTATATTTGACATCTGTCAATGCATTCAAGAGTCGGGTATACATCATAGCAAGACCGATAATTTCAGCCAGAAGAAGAAGTGAATCGACATCACGTTCGGAAATATCCCATTTGTCATGGTGATACAGCCGCAACTCACCGATTACTTTGCTGTAGAATTTAATCGGTAGTGACACAATAGCGCCAATACCCTCAGTCTTGGCTTCTTCCGGGTATTGCAGCCGGTCGGTATTGCTCACATCCTGGACAATGACCGCTTCTCCTTTCATGGTTGCACCGATGCTTTTTTTTGATAAAACCGGACCTTTATTCAAATAGCTAATGCTTAGCCCAAAACTTGCAAGCACTTCAAGTTCTCCACTATCCGGATTCAGAGCAAAAATGGTACAACCTTTTATATCCAGAGCGCCGACCAACAGTTGGGTGAGATGATTTGTCATTACTTCAAGGTTGTCCGATTGCGAAATTGCTCTGGTGACCGCCTTGAAAATTTCAATATCTATCTTTTCTTCGATACCCATGGAATTCCTCCTCACCTTGTTTAATCCGTACTCAAGAAGATGTCAGGTTACAATGCATACAGTAGTATCTTTTAGGACCGTAACCACCTTGTTGAAAACGCTCCCGGTAAAGAAACGCGTAACTTTACCGGTTCGGTGGTTGATGACGACGACGTTAAAGTGATCCTTGACGGCCAGGTCGATGATTTCGGTAGCAATATCCTTCTTTCGGGGTCTGAAAATGGTGTGCATGCGTTGCTCCCCAAAGCCGGCTTGAACCAGTTTCTGTCTGATTTTCTTTAGTTCGGATTCCTGCTGAGTGATTTTTTGACTAAGATAGCTCAGGTTACCTTTTAATTTACCCATAACCGATGTGTCCTGAGTTTCAATTTCGGGAACGGCTGCGTATGCGTGAAAAATCGTGAGTTCTACTTCCTCATTTCGAGCAAAGGTATGGATGACGAAATCGACCGCTTTCTGGTCATGCAGGGTGTAATTGAAAGGAAGCAATATTTTTTGAGTGGCCATCATCTTCCCCCTTTTTTAAGGTTATGGATTAACGAAATTGATGGTACCCCCCGGCTGCGTAAAACATCAAAAAATAACGACACGTTCTTAGTAAAAGGCTTGAAGTCAATTAATTGCCGAACCATCCGCGCTGAAGGGAGGTCTGAATTCAGAACAGGATGAATATTTGAGGAATTGTGACTCGAATAAGCTATGACTTGGTGTTTCAACAGAAGCCCTCGCAGCCTATGTCACCAAACTTGCCACAATGTGTTAATTTATGTCAATAAAAATTTGTTCTTGATAGGGAAAACCTTTTGCATGGTTCACAGACATCGGTTTAGTATTACCTGAATTTTTCACGTAAATAATCTTCAATGAAGTTCGAGATCAAGTTTCAATTAATCATTGATTCTCTTAGAATTTGAGAAAGGCATCTTCATGGCTCGACTGGATCAACTACCGGAGCCGCAGCGCTCCCACATTGCTAAAACGAAACTGCCTAAATTTGACAAACGCTCTAAATGCACAAAATATGGCATTTTGACAAAATTTTGTCCATTTTTTGAGGAAAGGTATTCATCAAAAAATATATAACTATCTAAAAAGATTACTTTACCGTCATCACCTCGGAGTCTGGCTCAATTTTTGCTTCTTACTAAGGAATTCAGCTCTTTTCCTTACAACCCGGCATATCAATTCCGCAACCACATAAGGTGACGTTTTGTTTAGATTGAATTGTAGGCGAACATTATTCATTCAGATTAGCTTTCTGACGCTTGTCTTGGCAGGAACTTCAATCCAATCAGATGTTCGAGCCGAATCCGATTCTTTTCCTGAGTATACGAGCATCCAACCCAACGTCAATTTTTGGGCAAAAATTTATACTAAATATGGATCCGATCATGGTGTCATCCATGACAAGCGCAATATGAATATCATTTACGGGGTTATTGAGCTTGTAGACCCAGATCGCTACCGCGGAAGAAGGATTAATAAATCACGGATTAAAAAGGCCAAAAAGAAGTTCAAGGCGATTTTGACAAACCTTTCCCAGGGAATCCCTCCTTCCGGTCCGGTCGAAACCCATGTGGCGGGTTTTTTTGGAGCAAATACGCAGCCCACCGATTATCAACGGGCGATAAGGAATCTACGCTGCCAGGTGGGTCAAAAAGATCGGTTTCGTGAGGGTGTGATCCGCTCCGGTGCCTATATTGACGAGATCAAACGAATTTTCCGCGACTACGGGTTACCGGAAGATTTGGTCTATTTACCACATGTGGAATCTTCCTTTAATACAAAAGCTTACAGCAAGTTTGGTGCCGCTGGCATCTGGCAATTTACCCGTTCCACGGGCAGGCATTTTATGAAAGTGGGCTATACCATTGATGAGAGGCGTGATCCCATTATTTCTTCTCACGCCGCTGCAAAGTTGCTGCGCCAAAACTACAGGAAATTTAAAAATTGGCCCATGGCGATTACCGCTTACAACCATGGTGTTACCGGCATGCTGAGAGCTAAACGAAAAAAGGGAGATTATGAGCGCATCTTCAAGGAATACCGCAGCCGGTCTTTTAGATTCGCTTCCCGAAATTTTTACTCTGAATTTCTGGCCGCGAGAGAAGCCGCCAAAAATTACCGGCAATATTTTGGGGATCTGCAATTGGATGTGCCCATCAAAACCAAAATGCTGGTGTTGGCCGGTTATGTGTCATTTCCCGATGTAGCCCGGCATTTTGATTTGGACATTGCCGAACTGCACAAGCTGAATCCTGCCTTGCGAAATCCTGTGATCCGCGGCACCAAATACGTGCCCCGAGGGTATCGTCTGAATTTGCCGGAGAAAGACGGTGAACGTTGGCAAAGTCTCATGGCCAGCCTGCCAGAAAAGTTCTACAAGCCTGATCAGAAGAAGAGTCGAATTTATGCCGTCCGCCGGGGAGATACCGCCGGAGAGATTGCCCGTATCCATGGGGTGAAACTGGCTGATCTTATTGCTGCCAATAATTTGAACACCAAAGCCACCATCTATGTCAACCAGACACTGAGAATTCCAATTGAGGAAGAAAAAGCCACTCGGCTTGCCAAACACGTACCCGACAAATCCGGAAGAAAACAGAATCCGATTGCCTCACAGTCTCCAAAGATCCAAAACGCCTCCAAAACTGAGTCACCCGGGCAAACAAATCTTGTGCTTGCCAGCCGATCCGCCGAACAGTCATCCGAACAAGCTGATGCTGGGGCGGAATCAGCGCGCCCACTGTCAGAGGAGGTAACATCCGAGCCAGCTTCTGAAATCGAGCCTGAAAAAGCGGAATCGGATGTTGCCGAGCAGGATAAAATGGCGGATTCTCCGCCGGCCCAGAAGTTGCAAGATATGACGGCAGAAGCGTCGCCGATCTTGGCAATTGCAGTTGAACAGACAGCGAATTCAAAAGAAGTTTCTGAACGTTTGTCGGCTTCACTACCAAAGCCGGGGTCCGAATCTGAAACTTCGCCAGATACGACCAGCGGTCGGATTCAGCCGGAGATGCAGGAGGCAGCGATTGACCCCGAAATTCTAGTTGGACATTTTGTTGTCGAGCGTATTTGGAATCAGAATGGGAAACCGGTCGGACTTATCCGGGTGGAGATTGAAGAAACACTTGGGCACTATGCTGATTGGCTGGGAGTTACCGCGTGGCAGATTCGCCGTTTAAATGGATTTCGTTACGGCCGAGTCTTACATCTCAACGAGAAGATTAAGATACCCTTGCATGGTATTGGCAAAGAAGAGTTTGAAGAAAAACGCTATGAATATCACAAGGAGCTCATCGAAGACTTTTTTGCTTCCTATCGTGTTGAAAAAGTTCACACCTATTCCGTCAAGCATGGGGATAATATCTGGACTCTGTCCCATGAAACGTTTGAGGTTCCGCTGTGGCTCCTCAAACGTTACAATGCTCAACTGGATTTCAACACGCTCATGCCGTTGCAGAAAATACGCGTCCCCATAGTAGAAAAAAACGCCTAAACTTGATATCTCTGCGCGCTGGTGAACTATCTTAAATTGGAGGGGCGATAGTTACCAGCAATCTCAGATCAGTTTTGGCGCGAAGACCGTGCGGTTCGGCAATTTCGCTGATCACCACATCGCCGACTTTTGCCGGTAAGGTTGTGTCATCTTTTCCCAAAAACTCGCCTTCACCCTCGAGAATTACCAGGCTCAGTTGTCCTTCGATGTCGTGACTGTGCACGGGTAACTCCTGACCGGCTTTGAAGTTAAAGTTGAGGATCTTAAAATAGGGAGAGTCGTGAACGAGCAGTTTTTTAAACGCTTTTTCAGAAAAGTCATTTTCTTCGTAAAGGTTAAGCTGCTTCATTTTTAGTTTCCTTTCCTACCGCTTTCATTGGTTATGAATCATACACAGCGGCATCATAATTCGTGTATTTTCTCACTGAATGTTGATTTTAAAACTACCCCCAAGTTTCAAACATGCAGGATGCTGTTTATGTATGCGCATTGATTTATGTCGTTCTGTATAGTTAAGAGCAGATTACTCACATTTCTAATTTTTACGCATTGATTTAAATCAAATTCACTAAAAATTAGGATCTATTTAGAATTTTTCAAGATGAATTGTACCAAGTGGTTTTGATCAGCTAAAAACAATTGACAAATTCATCAATATCAATTATTTATTTTCAATAATTGATATTGATGAAAGGACACGCTGTGCCGAATCCATTTACATTGAGGGTGATTCCAGCCGGCTCACCCTTCTGTGACCGCAAACTGGAATTGGCCGAACTTGCCTCGCATGCCCAAAATAAAACGAACGTTGTGCTGTTTTCACCACGTAGATACGGTAAGACATCCTTGGTAAAAAAATTGCAGCGAAATCTCGAAAAAGAGGGCTACTTGGCGATCTATGCCGATTTTTTTCTAGTAACGTCTGAAAACAATGTTGCTCATCGAATTGCAAAGAGTATTTATTCGGTTTTGCATCAGCGCGAGTCCCTTTTAGAAAAGGGTGCACGATTCCTTAAAATATTTAAAACCTTTCGTCCAGTCTTTAAACCATCCATAGAGCATGGAATGGTACTCTCGGTTGAACCGTTATCGGATGATTTATCCGGGATAGAATTTATCGAAAAAGTTTTGGAAGAATTGGGTGAATTCATTGTCAAACAATCTCGATATAGAGGCGTCCATGTTGTATTTGATGAGTTCCAGGAAATTACTGATCTAAAAGTTTCACAAGTTGAAGGGGTGCTGAGAAAACATATTCAAGAACAACAGGCATCTTATTTTTTTGTAGGCAGTCGACGTCGGATTCTTTTGGATATATTCAATCAGAGGAACAGACCATTTTATCAAAGTGCGGTTATGTTTCCTCTAAATGCGTTACCTTTTGGAGATTTGACGAAATTTTTGGTTGCTCAATTCAAAAGCGGTGGTAAAAAATGCTCGAAGGTTATTGCGGGGAAAATTTCAGAAAAAATTTCCCAATATCCGTATTACGCTCAGGCTCTGGCGTATCATGTGTATGAAGTCTCAGGAAACGTCATCCAAGAATCAGACATTCAAAGGGGTTTCGAAAAACTGCTGGACTCAGAACGATATGGATATGAGGGAATTGTGCAGGATTTGACCGGCCCTCAGGTAGCTTTATTAAAAGCACTGGCAATGCATCCGGCAGCCAAAATAATGTCCACCAATTTCATGCGGGCGCACAGGCTTTCTGTAGGCGGGATCCAATACGCGCGCAAGAAACTCGAAGACTTGGATTTAATAGAAAGGCATGCTGAGGTCTGGCGCTTAGTAGATCCTGTTTTTCGCTATTGGTTAACCAGCTATTTAGAAAAATAAATACAAACGTTTTAGTGACTCAACCCAAACCGATCTCACCCGTTTCAGCCTTGAAAAGGACGTTGGCGAATTCGGCTAGAGAGAGGGAAGTAAATTTTTGTCCCCCCCCTTTTGGGTAAGGACCAATGGAGGGGGGGGGAATACTTTAATCCGGGTCTGGCGTCACGTCCGGCTCCACTTGATATGCATTGGCCAAGCTGTTCGTCCCGTTAAAACCATCTACAACAGCTATGAGCTCTGCGAGAAATAAACACCTGACTCTTCTAACGGCCGAGACCTGTGAGCCAATATTCTTGACCTCTCAAAAGGTTCCTGCTATTGCAAATCCAATGTTTAACCTGAAAAGGAGGTTGGAAATGAAAAAATTCGTCTGTTTCATCGGTTTTATCCTGTTGCTTATTATCGTCAACGGAGCAGTCGCCGAAGTGAAAAATCCCGACACGTTTGTATTGGCTGACTATAGGACTGTTCAGACCATCGATCCGTCCAGTTCGTATGATGTTGCCGGCTCCATGCGCATCTGGAATATGTATGAAACCCTTATCTTTTTTGATGGATCATCCACCGAAACCTTTGTGCCCCTTCTGGCATCCGAAGTCCCCACCGTGGATAACGGCGGGATCTCTGCAGACGGCAAAACGTATACGTTTACCATCCGCAAAGGCGTCAAATTTCACGAAGGGGGAGAATTGACCCCCGAAGATGTCGTCTATTCTTTTAAGCGCAACATGATCGTCGATCAGGACGGCGGTCCCATGTGGATGTTGCTGGAGGCGCTTACGGGCCAGGGAGCCACCCGGGATAAAGACGGCAAGGTCATCCCCGGCGTTTTTGAAACCATTGACAAGGCCGTTGAGGCTCAAGGAGACAAAGTTGTCTTCCACTTGCCCAAACCCTATCCACCATTGATGAGCATTTTGTGTTACACGGCATCATCCATTCTGGATAAAGAATGGGCCATTTCCAAAGGCTGCTGGGATGGAAACATTAAAAATGCTGCCAAATATAACAACCCTTCTCCCGGCCATGAGCCGTTGCAGAAAATCGAAAACGGCAGCGGGCCATATAAAATGAAAAGCTGGGAGCCGGCCAAACAGTTCGTTTTTGAGCGCTTTGATGAATACTGGGGCTCCAAACCCAAAATTAGGACCGCAATTGTTAAGTACGTGAAGGAATGGAGTACCCGCAAGTTGATGTTGCAAAACGGTGATGCCGACCGGGTGGTGGTGGATACACCCTACGGCCCTGAAGTCAAGGCCATGAAAGATCTGAAGCTATACGAGGTTCCGCAGTTAGGTTTCACCGCCGCCATGTTTTGCCGCAACATCAACCCTACCGGCAACCCGAATATCGGCAGCGGCAAGCTGGACGGCGACGGCATTCCCCCGGACTTTTTTTCCGATATCGACGTGCGCAGAGCCTTCCTGTCTGCCTTTGACCGCGAAGTCTATAAGCAGGACGTTTTTCACGGCCTGGTCATCATGCCCACCAGCCCAAATGTGGAAGGGCTGCCCTATCACAAAGATGTGCCGGTGTATAAATATGACCTCAAATTGGCAGCCGAGT
>JASFJP010000109.1:0-10513 GCA_050121225.1 Desulfobacterales bacterium | reverse complement strand
AACCTGATCCGCAACAAAGCGCTTTAGATCGCAAATTGCGACGGCCTGATCCACCTCTCGACGGCGGCATTCATTTTCGCAGGGATGGGGGCACACACGACCCAACACGCCCGGAAGGGGCAGTTTTTCACGAATGAGGTTGAGTGCCTCCCTATATTTCCCTTTCTTAATGAGTTGTACATATCCCTGAACATTGATTCCAGCAGGACATGCCGTGACACAGGGTGCCCGGTCTTTTTTGTCGATGCAAAAGGTAATCGGCACGGCTTGCGGGAATGAACGATAGACCGCCTTACGCCGGCTCAGTCCCTCATCAAAGGAATTTGGCAGAGAAACCGGACACACTTCTGCACATAGTCCGCAACCGGTGCATTTATCCTCATCCACGTGCCGCGGTGACTTTAATATACCAACCTTAAAGTTTCCCACAAAGCCTTCCACCGAAGCGACTTCGCTGTAAGTGTGAAGTGATATCTTTTCGTGCTGACCAACCTCCACCATTTTAGGGGTCATAATACAGGCCGCACAGTCAAGGGAGGGAAAAGTTTTGTCGAATTTGGCCATATGACCGCCTATGGAGGGCTCGCGTTCGACCAGATGCACCTCATAACCGGATTCTGCTGCCGTAATGGCGGCCTGCATTCCGGCAATGCCGCCGCCGATGACGAGTATGGATTTCTTGACCTCAACGCTGCGGCTGACCAGGGAACGATGAAAGGCGACCCGAGCTACAGCTGCGGCTACCTGGTCTTTGGCTTTGGCGGTGGCTTTCGCCGAGTCATTCGTCACCCAGGAAACCTGCTCACGAATATTTGCCATTTGGAAATAATGGGGACTGATCCCGGCGTTTTCACATGCTTTCCGAAACGTGGGTTCATGCATGCGAGGAGAACATGAGGCCACCACAATGCGGTTGAGCTCATGGTCAAAAATATCATTGACGATAAATTCCTGCCCCGGATTGGAGCACATGAATTTGTACTCCCGGGCGATATGCACATAATCGAGCGTTTGCGCAAAGCCAGCCACAGCCTCCACATCAACATTAGGGGCGATATTCATGCCGCAATGGCAAATGTATACTCCAATCTTGGGTCTAGCGTATGTCATGATACGTGATCGAGTATTTGTTGCCAGGGGACCAACAGCTTTTGCATGCCAAGCTCACTGGGTTTAAAACCCAAGGCCAACCCTGCAAGTTGAGTAAAATAAGGCACCGGGATCGGTGGTATATCAATTTTTGCTTGCATAGAATCCAGATTAAATTGACACAGGGGGCACACGGTCGTGATCATTTGCGCCCCTTTACGCACCATCTCACCAATGATGCGCTTAATCAGTCGGCCACACTCTTGTTCATACGGAAAAAAATGGGACGCGCCACAACATAAAGTTTTGGCCGAATGGTCAACGGTCCTAAACCCAATCCTCGAAATAAATTCGTCGAGAATGGTCGGCCGTTGGGGTTGATCTAGATCCGCCCATGGCCGGGTAAGCTGGCACCCGTAATATGTTGCTACCTTGATTTCAGAAACGAAATTTGAGGTTGCTTGGGACCAAACCTCTGCATCCACATCATGGTACAAAACATCCAGATAATGGCGAACGGGACACAGATTTTCTACTTTTAGTCCTTCGTGTGACAGTTGGGCATTTATGGGATTGATGGCTTCTGGATTGCTTTCGAAAATGTGCCCTGCTTTTTTTAGTGTCGCATAGCACGCGTTGCAGGTTGTTACGATTTGATCATAACCTTGGCTGTTAGCCAGCGCAAACAGCCGCGCGGTAAGTGCGAGGGCCTTAGTCTCGTCCAGGCTGAACATCGCTGTCGCACCACAACAGTTCCAGTCCGACAGTTGGGTGAGTTCAATACCAAGTGCTTGGTTGATCGCCGCAACGGATTCCGCATATCCGGCCTCAGATTTATAGGAACATCCCGGGAAAAAACCATACCTCATTGTTATTCGTTCCAGCCCTCACGATTTAATAGATGCGCGATCTTTTTTGGATGTTTTGTTTTTTGTGGGTGAAATTCAATGCGCATTTTAGTCAACAGTTTTAGGCCAAGCAACATCTTCCTGAAAAAATCCTCTGGATGCCGCATTCCGTATTTTATCAGCAACATGGCCCCTGTAATCCGTCCATTGCGCTCAAGTTCCTTAATGAACACACGGTATAAATCAGGTAATTTATGGGTTATCGGAATATAATCATAGCGGATAGCCATTTGTTTCAGCGTATACATGATATCAGTGACCGGAATTTCTTGGGGACACCGAACCATACACTGATAGCACGATACACAATACCAAGGAGTATCGGAACTCAGCACAGCTTCCATTTCACCATCACGGATCAGAGCAAAGAGTTCCCTTGGTGCATGATCCATCTGTTGGGTCAGAGGACAGGATGCACTGCAGGTACCGCATTGGATGCAAGTTCGTATTCTGCTACCATACCGAGATTGGTCGAAAATATCGTGTAAGTGAAGGTCATCCATAACAATATCATTATGAAATATATCTCATAACTATGCACTATACTGAGTAACGCAAACCGAGTCAAGGATTTTGTTGTTTTGATGTTATTGCCCGAATTTTGCGATGTTCTGGTAATAACGCTTGTTGACAGAACGACTTAGTTTGATATTAAAGATCAGCATTTTATAGATTCTATTACTATCAACTATGCCATCTGTAAATGGAAACCTGAAATATGAATAAAATCATCCTTTCCGTATTAGGGCAAGATCAACCCGGAATTGTGGCAACAGTTGCCCGAATTCTATTTGAAAAAAACTGCAATATCGAAAATGTCAGCCAGACAATCCTGCAAACCGAGTTTGCCGGTATATTTATCGTTTCAATGCCCGAGGATCTTGCGCTAGAAAATCTGCACGCTTCACTAAACTCAGAACTTGGGCCCATGAATTTGCACGCGCATATTGACCGTCTCGCTGAGCAAGCAGCCGTTTTTGCTTCCCGAGAGAGTGAACCCTTTGTGATTACAACTAAAGGACCCGATCGAAAAGGGCTCGTAGCCGGCATCAGTGAGGTCATCGCCAGCTATGGAGTCAACATTACAAATCTTCAAGCCGTTTTCAAAGGCGGCGATGATCCTGGTGACAATATCATGATCTACGAAGTCGATGTTCCAACCGATATTGACCAGCAGGACCTTCACAATGATTTAAGGCAAAAAGCTGAATCCCTGAATCTGGTTATCAGCATACAGCACCGTAATATTTTTGAGGCCATCAACAGAATCTGATATCTGTCCTTTGATAAAGCGAGGTAATCCATGTTAAGCGATAGAGAAATCATTTCTACTCTGGAGATGTTGGAAAGTGAACATTTGGACGTTCGCACCGTGACCTTGGGTATCAATTTGTTAGACTGCGCTAGTCACGATTTAGAAAAATTGAAAAATAAAATATACACTCGAATCACCCACTATGCCGACCATCTCGTGTCTGTCTGCGATCGTATCGGCCGCAAATACGGCATCCCAGTAGTCAACAAACGCATTTCTGTGAGTCCGATAGCAGTGGTAGGGGCCTGTCTGTCTTCATCCCAGTTGGTGGATGTTGCCAAAACCCTCAATTCGATTGCCGAAGATGTCAATGTTGATTTTATTGGAGGATTTTCTGCGCTGGTTGAAAAAGGCATTGCAAGAGGAGACCGGGCATTGATAGAAGCCCTCCCTCATGCATTGGCGGCCACCGAAAGGGTGTGCGCATCCATCAATGTGGCTTCGACCCGAGCTGGAATTAACATGGATGCGGTTCTCCTGATGGGCGAAACCATTAAACAGGCAGCGGGGCTGACATCTGAAAAGGATGGTATCGCGTGTGCCAAGTTATGCGTGTTTGCCAACATACCTCAAGATATCCCATTTATGGCCGGTGCCTATCTGGGTATCGGTGAAGCCGACGCTGTGATCAACGTCGGTGTCAGTGGACCTGGCGTCGTAAAGAAGGCTATTGATAGAGCAATTGACGCCAACCCTGATCTTGATTTGGGGCAGATATCTGAGTTGATAAAAAAAACAGCCTATAAAGTCACCCGGGTCGGAGAGCTGATCGGAAGAGATGTGGCCAAAAGCTTAAACATTCGTTTTGGGGTTGTAGATCTTTCTCTCGCGCCAACACCGCATGTAGGCGATAGTGTTGGCGAAATTTTTCAGAGTCTGGGGCTGTTAAGCATTGGCGTGCCGGGCACCACCGCCGCCTTGGCATTGCTGAATGACGCGGTAAAAAAAGGTGGGGCGTTTGCCAGCTCTCGAGTCGGGGGACTAAGCGGTGCCTTTATACCCGTAAGCGAGGATCTCAATATTTCTGAATCGGCCCGCAACGGTTACCTCAGTTTGGAAAAACTTGAGGCCATCACCAGTGTGTGTTCGGTGGGGCTGGATATGGTGGCCATTCCAGGAGACACATCAGCAGACACCATTGCGGCTATCATCGCCGATGAAATGGCGATCGGGGTCATCAACAATAAGACGACGGCTGCCCGCTTGATACCGGTTCCCGGGAAAACGATCGGTGACAGTGCCTATTTCGGCGGTCTTCTGGGAGAGTCGACCATCATCCCCGTTAATAACGGTCAAGATTCCAATCGATTTATTCGCCACGGTGGTTTGATTCCTGCACCGATACGAAGTCTGACAAACTGATGCTACCCAACAGTAGAGCATAGAAAATGGGATGTATAAAATAGATGTCCAGTCTGCGATCTGCGAAACGGAAACATTCCTGAAGGTCGTCAGCGCTCCTCAAGGTTTACCCTGATGTTAGCGTTTATTTGACCGAGACCACCGGGCATGAAGCCTTGAGAATCACATATTGTGCTGTTGATCCCATCAACAATTTACCCACTTTCGATCTCCGTTTAACACCGACAATAATTTCGTCAATTTGATGTTCCTCGGCAAACTCAACGAGATCCTCTCCCGCTGCCAGACCGCGGATCAACAAGTGCGTGTCACAGGGAATATCTTGTTCGTCAAAAAGAGATTTTGCCCACTCCAGCGCGCTTTCGGCCTGTTCAATCTCTTCGCGCTGGCTCTCGGTGCCCTTCTCCATCGAAGTGACCACATCCACCGTGGCCCCAAATGTTTTCGCATGGATTTTTGCCAGATTTAACGCTTCTTTAGCCGAATTTGATCCGTCATAACCAACTAAAATTTTCATACTTTTCCCCCATTCAACTCAATGCACTTATAATTGCTCTCATAAAAGCGGGAAGATCATCGGGTTTACGGCTGGTAATCAAGTTGCCATCCACAACAACCTCCTTATCGATCCACTCCGCACCGGCGTGCACGAGATCATCTTTGATCGCAAAGAAAGATGTTACCGTTTTGCCGCGAAGGATATCCGCTGATGCCAGCATCCAACCGGCATGGCATATTGCGGCAACCACCTTCCCGGCTTCATTGAAATCCCTCACAAGCTGGACCATCTTCGGATAACGACGCATGATGTCCGGAGCATATCCACCCGGAATAACAATTCCATCATAGTCGGCTGCCGAAACCTGATCAGCGTTTACATCCACCGCCACCTCGGTACCCGGCTTGCCGGTGTATTTCTCAGCGCTTCCAGAACCCATGACCACCACTTCGCAACCGGCCTCTTTAAGCCGAAAGTAAGGGTACCAAAATTCAAATGTATTGAACATTTCTTCCACGGGTATGACCACTTTTTTGCCTCCGAGTTCCATGCGTTATCTCCTTTTCTGGGTTTGCAAGTTCATAAGAAATGTTTCCGGAAGAATTACAAGCATCATTAATTTAAAAACACATATGCTACATTACCACGGACTTTATCGGTTAATTTTCTGAAAAGATATGCATCCCTCAGCAGATGTCCACCGTTAATTTCCCATCGGGTTCAGTTCACGAATTTTAACGAGAAAATCAATCGGTAGTGCTGAACCTTATCGATCAACACAATGGCATGTGTTTCCACGTGAAACCACCGAGATGTTTATTAGCCGGAATCTTCGATCCACAGCAACTTTTTACTTATCAAAGGTATTTTAGGCTTTCAATATTTACTTACATCTAGGACTTATAGTAGAATGTTTTGACGATTGACATATGAAATCCACTAAACGACGGAGCGGCAACAATGATTCGCGTCACCGATAACATAACGATAGATGAAGACGAAATTGATTTGGAATTTATCCGCGCATCTGGGCCGGGAGGACAAAATGTCAACAAGGTGTCCACTGCTGTGCAACTGCGCTTCGACATTGGACGGTGCTCAGGGATCAACGCAGCTGTTCGCCAAAGGCTGAAACGCATTGGTGGAAAGCGTATAACGTCGGAAGGAATTTTAATTATCAAATCACACAGCTATCGATCCCAGGAACGCAATCGCCGGGACGCGATTCAACGCCTGGTGGCGTTGATTCAAAAAGCGGCGGAAGAACCTAAGCGCCGCCGCCCGACCAAACCAACAGCCACATCAAAAATGAATCGCCTGGCGTCCAAACGACGCCGTAGTGAAATCAAACGACGGCGTCAAGTGTTTCGATATACCAACGAAGAGTCTTGACATTTAATCAGCCAGGTATGTATACGCATTAATTCGTGCCCATCTGGAAATTGAAACGGGTACGAACGAGTTTCCAATTTGGAAACTGGTTCGCATTAATTTGCAGGAAATCCCACAGAATGGCTATAAAAATAAAACCCCAGAAAAATTTTGTCATAGGCGTTATCTCCGATACCCATGGATGGTTGTCACCGTCGATTCAAAATATTTTCAAAGATGCACACCTTATCATTCATGCCGGCGATATTGACAAGCCCGACATATTGAAGGAGCTGCAACAAATTGCTTCGACTATCGCTGTTCGCGGAAACATGGACATGGGAAAATGGGCGCACCAGCTGAAAGACAAAGAGATCATTGAGATCGGGCCTGTTTCCGTTTGTGTAATACACAATATTGAAAGACTCGAAGATACCCTCTTATCCCAAGGCCTTACGGCAGTGATAAACGGACACACCCATCGTCCGTTAGTTGAGGAGAATAACGGCGTTTATGTTATCAATCCCGGCAGTGCAAGCTGGCCAAAGTTTGGTTATTCGGCCAGCGTGGCTTTGCTTCGTCTTGCAGGCGCAGCCCTAAAGGTCAGGCTCATCGAATTGGAAAAATTCTGAGTCATCACTCGGTCACCTTTCTGAGTACGATAAGCGATCTTTGGGATTTAAGCACGGGAAGCGTGTAGGTTTCAATCGAAAAGGAGAACCGAATCGGCGTTGATTCGGGGTCATCTCCGGGCCGAACGATAAAATGCTTTAGATCATTCAGTTCCATCCGATCGACACGACCCTTTAACGCAATAATAACACCATTTTCAGCAAGTAATGGGTAGGCAGAGGCGACAAAAGAATCTAAATTAGATAGAGCACGGCTGACGATCACATCGTAGTGCAGGGTGAATTCGGGGTCATTGGCAAGGTTTTCAGCCCGTATGTGACGGGCCTCAATTTCCTGTAGTTTAAGCATCCGTATCACGTGTTTTAAAAAACTCACCTTTTTACGTGATGCATCGATTAAAGTAACTGCCAAGGAGGGTATGGCCACCTTTAGAGGAATACCCGGAAAACCTCCCCCCGAGCCGATATCTAATAATGTTGAATCCGGTGGGATCAAGCGGGCGGGAGACAGAGAATCTGCGAAATGTTTGACCGCAACCTCCACGGGAACCGTAACGGAGGTGAGATTGATCCGTTTGTTCCAGTGAATGAGTTCTCT
This sequence comes from Desulfobacterales bacterium, assembly GCA_050121225.1. Taxonomy (GTDB): domain Bacteria; phylum Desulfobacterota; class Desulfobacteria; order Desulfobacterales; family JAFDCJ01; genus JAFDCJ01. The sequence continues at coordinate 2,739 of JASFJP010000109.1, read as the reverse complement.
GGCATAGGTAACCAGGAGATGCGTTTGATAAGAATCAAGATGGACACCCAATTTTTGGGCGCTTTGAACGATAAGTTGCGACCATTCGTTTGATCCGAGCTTCATTAATAGGCAAACTAGTTGATACAGACCCGTCTTACTTCCGACATATCAGTCTGTGTTTTAAACACTTTCAGTATACCATCCTGTTTCAGGGTCGACATGCCTTCCTTCATGGCCTGTTCAAAAATCTGCTCTGTGTTGGCCTGTTTTTTGATCATTAATTTTATGGGTGGTGTTCCTTCCATCAGTTCATGAATTCCCATCCGTCCGCGATATCCGGTACCAGAGCAGGTTTCGCAACCAACCGGTCGGTATAACTTCATTTCGGAATCGTATTTAATATCGGTTTTTTCGAAATATTCTTTACCATATTCAGTGGCAAGCACGTCGTATTCATCCTCAGTTAAGCTATATTCTTCCCGACAGTTGGTGCATAGTCGTCTTGTCAAGCGCTGGGCCAAGACCCCCAGAAAAGCATCGGAAAAATTGAGCGGATTGAGGCCCATGTCCAACAAACGTGTGATGGTTTCCGGAGCGCTGTTCGTGTGCAGCGTCGAAAAAACCAAATGACCGGTCAGGGATGCTTCAATACCGATGGACGCGGTCTCCTCATCCCGCATCTCACCGATCATGATGACATCCGGGTCGGCTCGTAAAAACGCTCGCATCATTCTGGCAAAATCTAGTCCAATTTTAGGTTTGACCTCTGTCTGTCGCAGCCCTGCCTGCGTAATTTCGATTGGATCTTCAGCTGTCCATATTTTTATTCCCGGCGTGTTAATGTGTCCCAAAATGCCGTGCAGCGAGGTCGTTTTGCCCGACCCGGTGGGGCCCACCGCCAAAATAAGTCCGTAAGGTTTTGCAATTATTTTTTTCATCACAGCCAAGTTGCGCTCGGTCAAGCCCATTTCATCCAAGGCCATGGCCCCTGCGGAAGCCAATATACGCAAGACAACATCCTCAAAACCACCTGCGGTCGGTAAGGTGGCCACACGCAGTTCGAAAGCCGGTACGCCCTTGCGCTTGAATTTAATCTTTCCGTCCTGGGGTAGTCGCCTTTCAGCGATATCCAGATTGGACATAATCTTAATTCTCGAAATTATGCCGCGAACCATAGAGTTGGGAACTTTCATATATTCCTGACAAACGCCGTCCAGGCGAAAGCGGATGGTTGTGGCTTTGGTAATGGGAGAAGGCTCTATATGAATATCGGAGGAATTCTTACGATACGCGGCGATGATGGCCTGGTCCACCAATTTGACAACCTTACTGGATGTCTCATCGGCTTCATCGATTTCGATTTCTTCCTCTTCCTCTTCAAATGAAATATCCGGGATCAGGTCGAAATCATCCAGCATATCATCAACGTCATGGGATTCCGCAACTTGTTGGCTGGGATCAAAGAAATGCTTTATGAACTCCTGAATATCTTCGCGAAGTGCAACCGAAAAATTAATCTTATTGGTTTTCATCAAGGCCTTGATATTATCGGTCTTGTTCAAGTTCCTGGGATCATCAACCAGGACTTCGATACCCTCCTTGCTCCAGGTCAACGGGATCCATAGCTCATTGAGTAAAAAGGTTTTTTTTAGATTTGTCAAGAGCTCGGCCGGAACTGGAAATGACGAATCAAAGGAGCGAAAGGGGCAGTTGTAGAAAAGCGAAAAAGATTTTGCGATTGCCTCCTTATTGAGATGATAATTCTCGATCAGCACATATTCCACACTTTTGTTCATCTTTTTCGACAAGGCAAACGCCTGCTGCAACTTGTCGGTGGTAACCATATTTTCTCGCAGAAGATAATCATACTTAGAGCCGGACGCGTAAGTTTCGCTGATCGCATTCAGCCGTTTTTTTATCTCTGCATTTGATGGATCCTGCTCCAGAGCGGCATCGTAGAGCTCGTGGGCTTGGTCCTGATGGTCCCGTTTTTCCATCTCCTGTCCGAATAGCTCTTTTATTCGGGCAATCGTTTTTTGGTCTAAATCATAGCCTTCAATGAGTTTATCAAATTCCGCCACCGCTTTCGAAGCCGTATTCAACGTTAAAAGACTTTCGGTCAAGTGGGGCACGACTTTTTCAAGGGGATAATCCAGCGGGATTAATTTCGCATATTCCGCCATTGCTTCATTGTGAAGCCCCATTTCCTGAAACGCGGAAGCGCTGTCAAGGATGGCTGAAACATCTCCCTGACTGGAAAAGGTTTGTTTGAACATGGAGAGTTCTTTGACTGACACCCCTGGTGGCTCGGTTTGTTCCTGATCAGCAATCTCCTTCTTCAATGAACTAATGCGTTCCTGGATTTTATCTTGCGTTTGGGAATCGTCGGAATCGACAAATGAGAGTATGTCTTCGTAAATATTGAGGGAGTCGCCATACAGTCCCATGGACCGACAGACTTCAGCTTCGTTAATTCTGGATTCGATATCTGTTGTCATTTCAGCAAAATTACCTTTCATTTCTAATATCGGCTATCCGACAGATATCTTTACTAAATCGTAGGGAATTGGTGCAGCGGCCGACTTAATCCGTATGTCAAAATAATTTAGCATTTCACTTTGTTTTAAAAAATCGTCGAAACCCCTTTACCGCTTTGGCGGGCTTTAACGCCGGCATTACGATATCGCAATTCAAACGCATCATTGCTATGGGCACAAAAAGTCCCATCAAAACAACTAAATACCCGATTTCGGTTCG
>JASFJP010000108.1:0-10531 GCA_050121225.1 Desulfobacterales bacterium | reverse complement strand
ACTTTAAAGAAGGCTTTCCCATAGGCTACGCCATCCGTGCTGAACTTCTCATATTCGGTCTCCAGTTCAGCATTTGGCCTATAACCAGGCGTGGTCTGCGCACACTCACATTCGTCGGTGAAATGGCAAAAAAAACAACCTGTTACTAAAAATTAAAATAAGGCCGCATGCTGAGAATAGCAATAACGCAGGATTAAAAATTGTGGGATGCCTTCCCTTTGAAATTTTCGTTATTATTTTAGTTGATTATATAAATTAACGTTTGATCCCTACGACAGAGCAGTGACTGATTAAACGAATAGGAGGTTTCGGGTGACGACAGAGGCAGACATTATGGTGGTATCTCCCCACCCGGATGATGCGGAATATGGTGTAGCCGGCACAGTAGCGCATTGGACAAAAAAAGGCAAACGGGTCATCTATGTGGTGTGCACCAATGGTGAAAAAGGCACCTCCGATATCAATATGAATCCGGAATTTTTAGCTGACATGCGCAAAAAGGAGCAGAGAGCGGCTGCCGATATCCTAGGAGTTAGTGAAGTAATTTTCTTGGATCTTTTAGACCAGGGGCTCGAAGATACACCTGAATTCAGAAAGCAGCTCGTTTGTTTAATACGCCAATACCGGCCTGATATCATCGTAACGTCCGACCCTTACCGGCGTTATATCTGGCATCGCGATCACCGCATCGTGGGTCAGGTCGCCATTGATGCTGTTTTCCCCTATGCGAGGGATCATCTCGCATACCCGGACCTGTTGGAAAAAGGTTTACGGCCGCACAAGGTAAAAGAGATGTGGTTCTGGGCCGCGGAGGACATAAACCATCGCTCCGATATCACCGCAACATTCGACCTTAAACTTGCGGCCCTCCGCTGCCACGAAAGTCAGATTCAACAGCTTCAAATCGCAGACCTGGAAGACTGGCTTAAAAAACGATGTAAAATCTTGGCTAAAGAAGAGGATTTTGAGCTGGCAGAGGCGTTCCACCGGGAGGAGATATCATGGTGACAACCCGATGTGGAGTCATCAGTTAACCAAATTTAATACACTATATGATCGTAAAGGCCATTATTTTTGATTTCGGAAGGGTCATATCGTCCCAGAAGCCGTTATCTCTTTTTCGAGCTTATGAGAAAGACTTGGGGCTGGAGTGCGACACGATCAACCAAATTATGTTTGAAAGTCAGGCCTGGCAGGATGCTTCAGTCGGTCTTAAGACGGCCAAAGAATTCTGGCATGCTATCGGACCGCGACTCGGCTTAACTTCGCGTCAGAAAATTGATGCCTTCCGTCGTCGGTACCAAGCTGATGAATCGATCAACACGGGTGTCGTAAACCTCATTCGGCAGCTACACGGTCGATTTAAGCTTGCTGTCCTTTCAAATTCACCACCAGGTCTGGCTGAATGGTTAGCCGATTGGAAAATAGGTGATCTTTTTGATGTTGTCTTCTGCTCTGGCGACGAAGGCGTGGTTAAACCCGACCCTGCAGCATACCATATAACATTGCAGCGGTTAAACATCATACCTCAAGAAGCTGCCTTTATCGATGATACCATCGGCCATGTCAGAGCTGCTCAAAAACTTGGTATTCATGGCATTAAATTCACAAGTGCTAAGGATCTGGTTAGAGAACTCAACCAGTTACTTGCTTTACCGGCAAACCTAACTCTCGATGATTGAGGAAAAACATGAGGGGTAGCAAACCCAACGAAGGCTGAAAGGTCGGTGAAATGGGTGTCATCTTGTTAGAGGGAGGGGCTGAATTCGGTGGCCAGATGGCAGTTCCTGATCAGCGGGCAATGGTTTTGGCCGGCGGAAAAGACGCTCCAATACGAATTATACCTGCAGCCGCTGCACCGGACAACAATCACCATCAGGCCGGAGAGAATGGTGTGAGCTGGTTCAAACGTCTGGGAGCGACCAATGTGACCGCCCTACCATTAATAGACAGCACCTCCGCCGATGATCTTAGAATTGCTGAGGCTCTAAGCAAAACCAGGCTGATTTACCTTTTAGGAGGATTTCCCCGGCATTTGGGCCAAACACTGAGCGGCAGCCGCTGCTGGCAGGCAATTTTGTCGGCATATCGGACCGGAGCGGTAATCGCCGGCAGCAGTGCCGGTGCGATGGTGCTATGCGACTACTACTATGACCCAAGCACATCCCAAGTAATGGATGGATTAAAACTTGTAAACGGCACGTGTATTTTGCCCCACCACAACGCATTCGGCAAAGACTGGGTTCCGCGGCTGAGAAAAAGCCTGCAGGAATTAGTTCTGGTGGGTATCGATGAAGAAACCGGGTGTATCAACACAGATTCGCAAGAATCTTGGCAGGTTCATGGAAAAGGAAAGGTTACTCTGTATTATAGAAATCATATCAAGGAATTGGGCCCGGAGCAGGAATTTATCCTCCCGCTGCAATAACAACCGGTTTTCCCCCAACGTCTCACATATGCGGCCTCCCTTCCAAATCGGACTTCCATCCCCAATTTTCTAACATTGGGTATCGCATACGAATTTGCCATCAACAATTTATGCATTATGTTTAGCGCAATATACTTCAATGCTTGGGGCATAGTATCCAATTTCAACGTCACAATTTCGACAAACACAGGAGTATTTGAAAATCTATAATCATATCAATGTGTTCAGAATCTAACCCAACAAGAGTTTGCTATGCCATCCGAAAAGGGAAAAATTGTACTTATGGGGTCTGGGGAAATGACCGCCACGATGGTGGAGGTTCATAAAAACCTTCTGGACTATTTGCCGGGGTCCCCTAAGGCAGCTTTTCTCAACACACCTGCCGGTTTTCAACTGAACGTGGATCAGATATCCCAGAAGGCCGTCGAGTATTTTCGAATCCATGTTCAACATCCCCTGGCGATATCCTCATATAAATCCCGGGAGAATACCACCGACTTTGATGCCGAAAAGGCTTTTCATATATTGCGGGAATCTGCCTATATCCTCATCGGTCCCGGAAGTCCGACATATGCGGTGCGCCAATGGAAAGAATCTCCCGTACCGGAAATATTTACACAATGTGTCACAAACGGTGGCTGCTTGGTGGCTGCCAGTGCCGCCGCCCTAACAGTTGGTCGTTTTACCTTGCCCGTCTATGAAATATACAAAGTCGGCCAAGATCTGCATTGGATGGACGGTATCGACATCCTTGGAAATTTCGGCATCAACCTCATCGTGATACCTCACTGGAACAATGCCGAAGGCGGCAACCATGATACCCGGTTTTGTTTCATGGGAGAGCCGCGCTTTCGCAAACTTGAAGCACTTCTCCCGGAAAATGTGCCGATATTAGGTATGGATGAGCATACCGCCTGCATTTTGAACTTTGAAACCAGTGAAATAGAAATCAAAGGTATCGGAAAAGTGACGCTACGGAGCGGTGATCGTGACGTAACGTTTGAAACCGGGGAACGGTTTCCCCTTGACGTGTTACGCGGTGGGGCGATCGATCACACCTGGAAGCCCCGCGCGTCGGAGAACTCGGCACCGCAGAAAAACCACGACAATGAACAAGATTCGTTTTGGAACAGAATTCATGCCATAGAAGCAAGCTTTCACAAGGGGCTTGAAAAACACGACCCCAGAGAAACTACCAATTCACTGTTAGAGCTTGACCGCATCGTTTGGCAAGCCCAAGCGGATTTTGAAAATGAAGAGTTTATTTCCCAGGCCAGAGACACGCTTCGAGATCTGATTGTTCTGTTGGGGACCGAGTTGACGTCTTCTCCCCGAAGCGAAGCGGAATGTCTTGCTCCGCTTGTAGAAGCGCTGCTGCAATTACGACAAAACTTAAGGGCAAACAAGCAATGGGCGGAGGCCGACACGATACGAAATATCCTGGAGAATGTAAACATAACGGTGGAAGATGTCAAAAACGGTTCACGGTGGCGGCTGGTATCGTGACACCATGGAAGTGAATCGGTAGACGGACAAACAGTAAAAGAAAGCTTAATACGCCATGATTCGCAACTCATCAATATCTATTTTTTTTCTTGTCGAAAACGACGACCCTTCCCTAATGTCGTTATTTTCATATCTAAGAGCCATGCCTCATATTCGGTTGACGGTGAAACCGCAGCTACCTCAAGATCTGAATACGTATGATGTCGTCGTTACCTTCAACTCCCAGAATTCGGAACACACCGTCGATACCTTGATACATTTTGTCCGTGGCGGCGGGGGCTGGCTAACGCTTGTTTTATCGGAACTCTCATTGCCTTCGATATTCGGGACACAGCAGGAATCCTTAGGACCTGCCGCCGAATTGCGGGTTCTTTTTGAAAACCCCGCACATCCGCTGGCCGCCCGTTTGCCCGATGCAATTTATTTAAACGGCTGTCAACGCGCACTTACTAAAACGGCAGATGACACCGAGACAATTCTCTACGCCGATTGGCAATACAGTCACAAAGCCGTGTTGACCTACCGCATCGAGGGTAAAGGATGCGTCGCCTGCACCACACTGCAGAACTATTCCGAGCCTAAATTGCAGCGGATTCTCTATCGGCTGTTGTATCAATTGTCGGGCCAAAAGATAAACGATGGTCCTCTGGGAGTCGGGATTTTAGGGTATGCGCCGTCCGTCGGCCGGATTCACGGACTGGGCGCTGACAAGACACCGGGTTTAGCGCTGAAAGCTGTTTGTGACCTCAATCCAGAACGACTGCAGCAAGCACGAAACGATTTTCCGCGCGTCAATGTATTTGACTCAGCTGAAAAAATTATTTTTGATCCGAATATAGATCTGATTATCATTGCAACTCCCCCGAACACCCATGCCCGTTTATGTCTGCAAATGATGGATAATGGCAAACATGTGGTTTGCGAAAAACCGCTGGCCCTCAATCGACGAGAAACGGATGCTCTAGTCGAAATGGCCGCAAAACAAAAGGTTCATTTGAGTTGTCATCAAAACCGCCGCTGGGATCCTGACTATTTGGCAATCAAACAGAGCTTGGCAGAGGGATTAATTGGAGATGTTTTCTATTTGGAAACGTTTGTCGGCGGTTTTCACCACCCCTGCGGATATTGGCACTCCCACGCTCAGGTGTCCGGCGGGACATCCTATGACTGGGGTGCTCATTACATAGATTGGATAGTGAGTTTAATACCGGACCGGGTCGAGGCCGTTGGTGGAACCCGGCACAAACGCGTATGGCATGATGTTACCAACGCTGATCAGGAACGAATTCAAATACGATTTTCAGGAGGAAAGGAAGCCGAGTTCATGCACTCCGATGTGGCTGCCGCCCGCAAGCCCAAATGGTTTCTACTGGGCACTGAAGGCGCAATTGTCGGACATTGGAGAGATGTCGCCTCCTACGAGATCGATCCTGATATCTATTACCAGCAGCATGACATTCCGGCCACAGAAATGACACCGGACTTAACGGTGTTTCGTCGTCACGACAACAGCCATATCATCAATATAAAACCGGCAATTCCCGATCGAGAACACTATCAGTTTCACAACAATCTGGCTGATCACCTTTTGCTTGGTGAACCGATCACCGCCCCTCTTGATGACTCGATCAAAGTAGTAGCTATTTTGGAAGCCGCCGCCCGTTCAATGGCAAACGGCGGCACGCTGGAGGTGGTGAATGAAAGATCCAATTAAATGGGGGGTTTTGGGAAATGCGACGATCGCGCGCAAATGTGTTATTCCGGCAATTCAAAAGTCCCGCAATGGCTTCGTCCATGCCCTTGCCACACGGTCACCAGATGCCGCTGAAGAAGTAGTCACTAAAAACAAGATCCGAAAGGTGTATGACACGTATGAAGCAGTGATTGCGGATTCTGCTGTAGATGTCGTCTACATACCACTTCCGAATCATATGCATCGCCCATGGACATTAGAGGCTTTATCAGCCGGCAAGCATGTGTTATGTGAGAAGCCACTGGCCTGTGATGCCCATGAAGCTCGTGAGATGGCCGATAAAGCTGCAGCATCCGACTTGTTGTTGATGGAAGCGTTCATGTATCGTTTTCATCCCCGTAGCCGACGTATTAAAAAGATGGTCGCAGAGGGTGTCATCGGCAAACCCTGTTTGGTACGATCGGCATTTTGTTATCACATGGACGATGACATTGTTAAAAGCGGTGGAAATGCACGCTTAAAACCGGATCTGGGTGGTGGTGCCCTGCTGGATGTCGGGTGCTACAGCGTTAACGTCGCCCGCTGGTTCATGGATGCTGAACCGACTAAAGTCCAAGCCCAAGCCGTTTGTCATCCCGACGGGGTCGATGTGCATTTGGTCGGCACCCTGCGTTTTGCAGAGGGGCAATTGGCGGTTCTGGAAGCCAGCTTTATTTCGGCTCTGCAGCAAACCTATACTGTTATCGGTAATGACGGCGCCTTTGATCTTCCTCACGATGCCTTTATTCCCTGGGAAAAAAATGCGGTATACATCCAGCGCGCAAAAGATGAGGAAGTGGGGAATAAGCACATGGTTCGGGGTGCAGATCAGTATCAATTAATGGTCGAACATTTTGCAGATGCGGTGTTAAAAAGGAAGACATTGGTTTATTCGCCGCATGATAGCATTGCCAACATGCGCGTGCTGGATGCATTGTCAGAAGCTGCCCGAACCGGAAATGCTGTAAGTTTATGAATTCAGAAAACTACGAAAGGACGCAAAGGTGAAAGACGAAGGTTTACGAATTGCAATGCTTAGCATTCATTCCAATCCGATCGGAAAATTGGGGACTCAGGACACCGGCGGCATGAGCGTTTACATCCGGGAGCTTGCCCGTGAACTCGGTGGTCGCGGGCATCGAATCGATATTTATACCCGTAAACCGCGCAGCGGGTATCAACAGATTCTAAATCTTTATGAGAATGTGCGTTTGATTCATCTTGGCATTCCAAATAGCGGGGATCTTTCTAAACTGTCACTATATCCTTATTTACCGAAATTTTTCCGGTCATTAGAAAAATTTCGAACTGCTGAAAATCTGGAGTATGATCTCATCCACAGTCATTACTGGTTGTCCGGCCGATTGGGCAGTTGGGCACAGAGGCTATGGAATGTGCCGCATGTGGTCATGTATCACACCCTCGGAGCATTGAAAAACCGCACAGGCGTCGGCGTGCAGGAACCCGCTTTTCGCATCGCCGCCGAAAAGGAGCTCGTAAAATCCTGTGACCGAATTTTAGCTCCCACTGAACTGGAAAAAGTGAACCTGATCCGGTACTATGGCGCTCCTGCGGAAAAGATAGGTGTGGTGCCGTGCGGAGTCAATCTGCAACTCTTCCACCCACAGGAAAAAGCAGCAGCTCGAAATAAGCTGAAACTTGAACCGGATGATGTCATTTTAATGTATGTCGGTCGTTTCGAGCCGTTGAAAGGTATCACGACACTGCTGGAAGCCCTGACCTACCTTAAACATCATCCGCGGCTTCGACTCCTTATCGTCGGCGGTGATGGTAATGGAACTCCCGAATCTCAGAGCCTGATACTGAAGACAAAAGATTTAGGCATTGATGACAGGGTTATGTTCGCTGGACAAATCGAACAACAAAATTTACCACCATACTACGGTGCAGCGGATGTTTTGGTTATGTCGTCCCATTACGAAAGCTTCGGCCTGGTCGGATTGGAAGCCTTAGCATGCGGACGGCCGGTGGTCTCCACTCCCGTGGGAGCGGTTGAAAGTCTTATCCGCAAAGGACGGGCTGGGCGGATAGTTGCCGATATCTCAGCCCAATCTCTTGCCAAGGGAATTCAGTCGATTATCACCGATTCTGAAATTCCAGCACCTGAAGTAATTCGTAAATCCGTTCTTGAATACAGCTGGTCCAATGTGGCCACAGCGATGATCGAAGAATACGAGACGGCTTTAAAGCAACACTATTTTGATGAAGATTATTTGGTGCCCGCTAAAGCATCATGCGGATGAACGAATCTGGTTTTGCTGGATCCCTACTCCGACCAAAGTACATCTCCGCAAATATCAGGGTCATGGGGTCTGGCCCTAAATTCCTCAAATAACCGTTTCTCTCTTTTCACTACGGTAGACTCACCGTGACCGGGAAAAACCTGGGTCTCGTCGGGAAGCACAAAGATTTTAAGGGTCAAAGACTCCAAAATTCGCTTGAAATCGGCAGGCGACCAGGTTTTACCCGGTCCATCCGGAAATATGGTATCCCCCGCTATCAGGTAGTTACCAATCAAAAAGGATAAGCTGCCCGGGGTGTGTCCCGGGGTGTGCAAAACGGTTAACTGCATATCTCCAAATGAAATCAGATCACCATCCTTTAACAGCAGATCCGGACGCAGAGGTAATTTGGCAGCGTCGTCCACATGAGCCGCAACCGGGACGTTAAGCGTGGATTTGAGGTCTTCGAGGGCACCGGTGTGATCCATATGGTTATGGGTGATCAAGATGTATTTAGGGGTTGTGCCGGTGAGCTCCTCTGAAATCTTCCTGGCTTCAGCAGGCGCATCCACAACCACACTCGCTTTGCTGCTCCGGCAGGTTAAAATATACGCATTGGTGCCAAAAGGTCCTAGTTCAAGTTTTTTTATTTGGATGCGATCATCTTCAACCATGTTTACCATTTTTTGTCCTCCTTAGATCTGCAATGTTGGGTTTCGTTCCTCTACCCAACGAAAATCAAGCATTTAACACGATATGATTTCAAGACGCGAAACCCAACAAATCGACTAAACGATTTTTCGTTTAATCACTAATTAAGGGGCACACATTTCTCTGCACATTAATATTGGCACAATCATAGGTTCGAAAGATCAATTTTTCCCGCTCTAGGCGCTCTTTGGGAAATGCAGTTCGGTTAAAGGTCTGCAACTTTCGAATTGCCGTCTCCCGGGACGGAAGTGCATTCAAGCCCTCTCCCACCTTTTTACCGGACACGGTATCCAGGATGATGGCGGATTGCCCATCAGACACCACAGCAAAAGGAATTGGGTAGTCATCCAGCAATCGAGCGGCAGCCACAATCTCCCGTTCACAAGAACCCAGTGAACCGGCAGCGCATTTCACAACCATCAGCCTGGTTTTACCAACGCCCGGACTGACCGCCAAATCGATTTGGGATCTGTAGACATCACCGGCGACGGTGATAGCGATATCAACATCCACCTCAATATCTTCTTTGAAATACCCTTTTTCTTCCACCAGAAACCGCTCTAACGCCTGCCGGTTTTCCTCCGCCCCGATATTAGGTACCTCTTTGCCGGTGATATAATCGGTAATCAGTTTGTAGGATTTAAGTGTGCTTGACATAACTTTTTTACTCCTTCGGAAGCAGATGTTCAAATCGTTTCTCAATCAGATGAAACGGCAATTCTCCTCCTTCTAAAAGTAAGCTGTAAAATTCGCTACCCTCTAAAATGCCGTTGTAAGACTGCTTCAATTTTCTAAATTCATAGCTGCCATAGCAGTAGCATAACTGATATCCCGGATTTAGGCGAAAACGGTCCAGCTGTCGTGACGCTTCTTCCGGCACAAATCCGCATGTCTCCAATAGATCGATAGCATCATTTTCGGTAAGTTTTCCAATTGTCAAACCCACGTCGATTTGACATCGGGCCGCACGCCAGAGGTTCCGTTTACGGTCAACTAGAAATTCCCGTGGATCCTCCAGGTAGCCGTATTCAATCAGCAATGACTCAGCATAGGATGCCCAACCTTCGTAAAACAGAGGTGACTCGATCTGACGGCGAACAGGCCGTTTGAGGCTCCGCCGGACAGAATCCAAATAATGATGCCCCGGGATCGTTTCGTGAGCTGTGAGCATTTTATATTCACGGTGTAAGCGCTTCTGAAGATGATCATCGGTTTTTTGGCTGTTGTGCCTTGGGAACCGGGTTGTAATATAGAAAAAGCTTTTTTCCCGGGGATCCTGGCTAAACGCGGCTGCAAAAGATGCGGAACCGCGTACGGACGCCAAATATATAGGCGTGGAGTGAATCTCAAGGGGTGTACTCAAAAGGTTTTCACTAAAACCGAGGCGGCTGAAGTACCTTCGCAGAAGATCGATCTCTTCTCCATAAAGGCCGATGATTTCTTTTCCCTCTTCCTCAATTTGAGACGGACCACATGCATGATACAGCTCTACCCATGATTTATCCGGATCTATTTGGGATTGAAGAATTTGCAATTGTTCGAGGATCTCGTGCCATTCTTGCACGGCAATTTGGAAAATTTCTTCCAGGCTTCGTTGCGATAGAAAATGGTCATTCAAGGATGACTCGAGGGTTGCCACAGCGAATCGCCTATCGGGCTCCGGCGACAGGGAATTTAGAAATCGTGCAAAGTTCTTGAGAGCTGATTCTGCATTTTCCAGGCCTTGTGTCAACATCGCTTTTCGGTGACTCGCGGGGAGCTCTGATATGACCTTGGCGCTTTCAGACAGGTACTGCTGGCAGTCCTGAACCATCCACATCGATGCCTGATGATACGTTTGCGGTACCGACTGAATATTGTCTGTTGCCTGGCTCAACAACCTCGGAATAGCAGATAAACGGGCAATAGCCC
>JASFJP010000107.1:0-10533 GCA_050121225.1 Desulfobacterales bacterium | reverse complement strand
AACCCAACCAATTTCGATTGATTCCATTGAATTGGAAGCGGAGCATCGACTCTATACCCAAATTAAGGAATTTGATAGGGTCCTGGGAGGCGGATTAGTTGCCGGAACCCTGGTTTTGATCGGCGGAGATCCGGGAATCGGTAAATCAACGTTAATGTTGCAGGCGCTATATGGTCTTGCCCACCAAGGACATAAAGTTCTTTACGTTTCCGGCGAAGAATCAATCCGTCAGATACGACTGCGCAGTAAGCGTTTGGCTACGATTGCCTCTGATATGCTGGTGGTATCTGAAGTCGAAATTGAAGCAATTTTGACAATGATTGAAACCACCAAACCCAAAGTACTGGTTATCGATTCGATCCAAACCATGTTCAATAGCGATTTGACCTCTGCTCCCGGAAGCGTCAGCCAGGTTCGCGAATCCACGGTACGGTTGATGATGATGGCTAAAAAATCAGGCATCCCAACGCTGCTGGTGGGTCATGTGACTAAAGATGGGGCGATTGCCGGCCCCAAACTTTTGGAACATATGGTGGATACCGTTTTGTACTTTGAAGGAGACCGCAATCACATGTTTCGCATTTTGCGGGCCGTCAAAAATCGATTCGGCTCCACAAATGAAATCGGCGTCTTCGAGATGAAAGACAAAGGATTGGATGAAGTCGCCAATCCGTCAGCCGTGTTTCTTTCAGAACGTCCGGCAGGAGCGCCGGGGTCGGTGGTGACAGCCAGCATGGAAGGCACTCGCCCGATTCTGGTAGAGCTTCAGGCCCTGGCTAGCGCCACGAATTTCGGAACACCTCGCCGCACGATTCTGGGGCTTGACGCCAATCGTGTCGCTCTGCTGGCGGCGGTTATGGAAAAAAAATTGGGAATGCATCTGATGGGCTATGATATATTCATGAATGTGGCCGGTGGTGTTAAAATCGCAGAGCCGGCAGTAGACCTGGCAATTGTCACGGCCGTAGCTTCCAGCTTTATGGACAAAGCGATCTACGACGGCACAGCTGTCCTGGGTGAGGTGGGCTTGACCGGCGAGGTAAGGGCCATCGGTCAAGTAGATACCCGGATACTGGAAGCTCAGAAAATGGGGTTCACCCGATGTTTGGTGCCGGGCAGCAATTTAAAACGGATCCCGAATATACAGGGAATTGAAATTGCGGGAGTGAATACGGTATCAGAGGCGGTTGAAAGTCTTTTTTAGCAGGAGTGCACGGATATTATTTACTATATGAAACTAAATTGTTAAACAGCGAATCACGCTGAAGACGTGATCTAAAGACAGCAGAATAACGAAGGATTGAATCGATTCGCTCAGTCTTTTTCTAAAATAGACAGAATTCATTCCTTCGATGTTCGATGTTGGACCTGCCCGCAATGTCTTGATAGCGGTTTGAGCTAAATTCAACCATATGATTTAAATGGTAATGTCAGCACCAACCAAATGCACCATGCATGGCAGGCGGGTGTTCGATGTTCATCAGTTTCTTATCCGATCAGACCGGACGCTCGCTCGCGGCGCTTATATGAAGGCATAAACCATAGCAGTCCGTGTAATTCTATGTTGCCTTAAACTTGAATGGAGATTCTCTTAAATATGAAGCGTGCGACTGCAAAACATAAAGCGTGGGAAGATCATTACTCCCGTCGAGCGAAAAAAGATCGATTCCCCGCACGATCGGTTTACAAACTTCAGGAAATCCAGCATAAGCATGCACTAATAAAAAAGGGATACAACGTTTTGGATCTGGGATGTTCTCCGGGATCCTGGCTGGTTTTCGCCGCCAAGCTAACCGGTGAATCCGGAAAGGTAATCGGTGTTGACCTCAAACCGGTGACGATTCAGGTTCCAACACATGCAACTGTCATTACAGCCGATGTGGCAACCTTAGATGTCGAATCCCTTGGCACCCATTTTCATGTGGTGTTAAGTGACATGGCGCCGGCAACAACGGGTCACAAAGCGGTTGACTCTGCAAGATCATTGGCTCTTTGCGAAACCGCGATGGCTATTGCCCGACGAGTTTTAAGGCCGAGAGGATCTTTTGTCTGCAAAGTTTTTCAGGGAGCAGATTTCAACCACTTTTTAAATCTGGTCAAAGCTGAATTTAAAATGTGCAAGATTTTTAAACCTCGCAGCAGTCGAAAAGCGAGTAAAGAAATATTCGTTGTGGGGCTACAATTTAACAGATAATAGAGATGGGCATCAAAACGTTAATCGCCTTTTAGTTGCTAACTGAATTATCAATATGTCTGGATAGGAGGTCATTATGTCTGGTCATAGCAAATGGTCAAGCATCAAACACAAAAAAGCTGCCACAGATGCTAAACGGGGCAAGATTTTTTCAAGACTGATCAAGGAAATTACGGTAGCCGCCCGTATGGGAGGTGGCGATCCGGATGCCAATCCACGGTTGAGAACGGCCATTGCCGCCGCCAAAAGTGAGAACATGCCCAAAGACAACATTGACCGGGCAATCAAGAAAGGAACCGGCGAGCTTGAGGGGGTCAGCTATGAGGAGAGCATTTATGAAGGATATGGTCCGGGGGGAGCGGCTGTTTTGATCGAATCTCTCACGGACAACAAGAATAGGGCCGTAGCCGACATCCGCAATATTTTCAACAAAAGCGGAGGCAGTCTCGGTGAAAACGGTTGCGTGGCCTGGATGTTCGACAAAAAAGGCTACATTGCCGTTGAAAACAAGTCCGTTGATGAAGACACCTTGATGGAAACTGCCTTAGACGCCGGGGCGGAGGATCTTCGAGAAGACAATAGCAATTTTGAAGTAATTACCGCTCCTGAAGATTTTGAAGCCGTAAAAGCCGCTATCGAAAAGGCTTCGATAATCTACATTGAGGCTGAAATTACGATGCTGCCGCAAACAACAACCAATCTCGTCGGTAAAGAAGCCGAGCAAATGGTGCGTCTGATGGAATTGTTGGAAGACTGCGAAGATGTTCAGAAGGTATACACCAACGCAGACATTCCCGATGAAATCGTAAACAACCTCTGAAGACCCATATTTTGAATGTACCGAAATGTTATTCGTCGATCTGCAGCACATCTACCCCTTTCGGGATTTCAAAACTAAATAGAGAATCATCCAACGCTGCGTTGAATTGATGGTTGATAAACTCGATTCGATTTTCATCTTCATAGGAATTGTAAGTAACTACTCGATTGACGGTGAACGTGGTTTTTGTCACGGATAACCGAATATCGGAAACATCAAAGGTCTTTTCCAGGGGAAGCAGTTTGAGTTCATAATCAGAATCATTCTTCGATGATTCTAAGGTTATTTTAAATTTTTGACGGATGAGCTTGATATCCGACAAAAAACTGGCCCCTTTTCCGTCTCGAAAGAAAACAGGTGCATCGCCGGTCATTACCTGATTATCTTCCGGCCGGTGGATCCATAATTTATGCCCGTCGGTTATGATCACCTGTTTTTCCGGTTTCTCGTATTCCCATCGCATCATTCCCGGATAGCGGACGAATACCTTTCCTGATGCAACATCAGTGATTTCCATAGCTTTCAGGGTGGATTCCTGAACGAAATCCGCTTTAAACCCTTTCCCCGTATAGCGCTGTTCAACACGATCTAAAATTTGATTTAGGGTCAGGTCCGTCTCGGCCGCAAATGCGTTAACTTCGAAAGGATCATCCGTTAATACCCATTTGTGCGCGCCTGCAAATGCAAAAACACATAAAAAGATTGCGGCTAGTTTTAATTTCATTTTCAAAATTCCTATCTTGATCTATTAGACGTCCTTTTGGTTGTTTCCCGCCAGGGCCGATTTATGAAATCGATTTTATCATATCTCGAATATCCTCAGCAGACGAAATCTCGATTAGATCGTCAGCTCCCTGAAAAAACTCAAAATACTCCGTTTCGCCAAACACTGCCCGACTTATTCTATCGATAATCTGCATATTGGCCTGTGCCTCCGACGGATCAATAAACACGACCCGTTTGCCCTGTAGAAGCAGCGTTTCGATGTTATGCTTCTGCAGCATCGTTTCGAGTTGTTTGGCTTTTTGCAAATTAAGATAGTAAAATTTCTTTTTGGCCATCAGGGCCTGATAAATATCACCATCGTTTGCAAGTTCATCTAGAAAAACCAGGGCAAAATCCAAACACTTCATGAAATCGTGACTGCGTGTATCCAGTTTTTCTATAAAAGTGCATAGAAAGTTGATTTTGTTTTCTGTGGGCAGGAACCTCGCATTTCTGATTTTGACTTTTAATTGATCACGGTTCTCCGGATCGGCGCGCTGACCTATGGTCTCAATCAGTTTTTCAGGTAACTGTTTTGAAACAAGCAGTCGGGATATCAATTGCCGCAAGGCAAATTTGGGAATATCCAAATTGAGCGCTCCTCTTTGGTCAGGAAACCGCAGAGCGATCTGAAGAGGTTTCTGATAGATTAGGTCCAAAATTGTTGTTTCATCCTGTCTCTCAAAGCACGAAACTTCAAGTTGATCCTCGAGCTGAATTTGCATGGATTCCTCAGGGAAAACAAGCAATTCGATCAATGTATCTTTTTCACAGTTGGCATCGTCTTGAAAGATGTCTTTTAGTTCTTCAAGCGTCGGATTTGAGAAGGTGGAGTCAATAAAGTGAACCACGTCACCGCTTAAGGTTAGCCCCTTGCACAGAGCTTCACGAATCTTGTATGCCAGCTGCTCGCATTTTTCTTTTGAATCCATTGATTTACTCAACTATTCTGTGAAGGCAGCATTAGATAATTTTAGGGAATGGACCTAAATGTAGGGAGCCATTTTCAGCATCAGCTCATGCTTCTGCAAACCGCCCGGTATGCTTTCTTGCATCTCACCCCTGTCGAAAATAGACAGAAACGGAACACTGAGGATGTTAAATTTCGCGGCCAAGTTTTGATTGGAATCAATGTTCATTTTGCCAACTCGTACCTTGCCTTTTGATTCAGAGGCAAATTGATCGATAATTGGCGTCACCGCCGCACAGCTCGTACACCAGGGTGCCCAGGCAAACAGCAGCACCGGAAGTGGTGACTTCAACACTTTGTCATCGAAATTTGCCTCAGTCACCATTACAGGTTGCGGGCCGAACAGCTCCTCGGTTTTTAACACAGACTTGCATTTACCGCATTTTGCACCCGCATTGAGCTTACTGGCCGGGATCCTGTTTTTGGCACCACAATCGGCACATCGAATTTTATAGCTCTCCTCAGGGCGAGCGCTCTTTTCATCCGTTGGAAGTGCCGCGTGGCATTTCCCACATTTGGCGGTCGTGCCGACACGATTTGCCGGCACGCGATTGCTTGCTCCGCAGTCGGGGCAGCTGATGATATACGTATTGGTTTGATTCATTGCCTATCTTCCCTCTCAACACAAAATTTTTTCCAATATTATAATGTCTCAAATATGGAAGTAAAGGCGCACGTCAGAATGCAGGACACCGGATGATCTCGATCCCTATCCCATCAGCCCATACGATTTAAGTTTCTTATGCAGTGTTTTACGTGTAATCCCCAGGCGGCGGGCAGCTTCGCTTTTGTTACCTCCCGCAGCTTCAAGGGTTTTCAAAATGGTGGCTCTCTCAACATCATCCAGTGAAACTTCTCCATTTATGTTGATTAGGCTCGTTTGGGAAAGCGGATTGTCGTTCGCAGCATCAGAGCCGGGGATGATCGGAAAATCCTGTTCGGAAAGAAAATCCGAGCGGGACAATACCACCGCCCTCTCCACCGCATTCATCAGCTCTCTTACATTACCCGGCCAACGGTGCTGAATCAGATAATCCATGGCCTGCGGGGTAAATCCTTTTATTTCTTTGTGGTTTTTGTCTGCAAACATTTCAAGAAAATGCTGTGCAAGCAATGGTATGTCCTCCTTTCTCTTTCTCAAAGAAGGAATCTCCAGGCCAACCACGTTGAGTCTATAATATAAGTCTTCCCGGAATGAACCTCCGACGATCAATTCCGGTAAATCTTTATTCGTCGCGGCCACTACCCGCACATCCACCGGGATAGTCTTCTCACCGCCCACGCGGGTAAACTCCCTTTCCTGAAGTACCCGAAGCAGTTTTACCTGCATGGTCAGAGTCATTTCGCTGACCTCATCTAAAAAAAGGCTTCCGCCATGGGCCTGATAGAAGCGCCCTTCCTTGCGGCGGTCGGCTCCGGTGAAGGCCCCTTTTTCATGGCCGAATAGTTCGGATTCCAACAATGTTTCCGCAATAGCAGCGCAGTTGAGTTTAACGAAAGGTCCGTCTTTTCGCTGACTATTGAAATGAATAGCCCCGGCGATCAATTCTTTCCCAGTGCCTGACTCGCCTGTAATCAGCACCGTAGCCTCTGATGGCGCCACCTGAGCGACGGTTTCCAGCAGATTATTCATGGCAGCACTCCGACCGATGATGTTCCGCCGGTCAAAATGTTGGCCCAGATTTTCCTTTAACAAACGATTTTCCTGTTTGAGGCGGGTGTGCTCCATAGATCTTTCGATGGTGAGCTTAAGCTTGTCAAAATCCAGCGGTTTCGTCAGGTAATCGTGAGCACCTTTTTTCAATGCATCGACGGCAGTTTCTACTGATGAATAAGCCGTCATGATAACAAGCGGAATCGCCGGATTGTAAGATTTGATTTTATCCAAGGCCTCCAGACCGGATACTTTCACCATGCGGATATCCATGAGCACTAAATCGTAAGAGCGTTCCTGAACTTTTTCGATAGCAGTGGCCCCGTCGTCGGCCTCATCAGTGTCATATCCCCATCCGCCAATCAGGGTGCGCAGCATCGTGCGATGGGCGTGGTCGTCATCCACGATTAAAACGATGTTATTTTTTTTCATGGTTTGTGTCTTCTGCTATATCGGGTATCGCTAAGGTAAAGATGGTCCCTTTTCCCGGTTCGCTGGCTACTTTAATTGTCCCACCCATAGCTTCAAGGATATTATGAGCAATTGCCAGGCCCAGGCCCGTACCGGATGATTTAGTGGTGAAGTAGGGATCAAATATTCTGGACAGATCGTCCCGTTGAATACCATTTCCCGTATCTGAAACCTGAATTTCTACCCCTTTAGTTGCGCTGTTTCCTGAAATTTCGACGCGAAGCTCTCCCCCCTCCTTCATTGATTCGATCGCATTTAGGTAAAGGTTTAAAAGAATCTGATTCACCCGGTCCGGATCAAGGAACACAATATCAACGTGTGAAGCGTTGTGAGTGCTGACGGATATTTGCTTTTTCTGGGCTTGTCGTTCAATTAATTTGATCGAATCCTCGATAAGATTCGGAAGGGAAATGGATTTGGGCGACACCTTAACCGGCCGGGCAAACTCGAGAAGCTGACTGATCACCCGGTTGAGTCGATCGACTTCCTGAATCATGATGTTGGCGGTTTGCTGATCCTCGGGTACATCTTGATAGCGCTCTTTAAAATAGGTCGCAAATCCTTTAATCGAACTCAATGGATTACGGATCTCATGGGCGACACCGGCAGCCAATCTACCGACAGAGGCAAGTCGCTGGCTTCTTTCGATTTCTCTGCGTAATGTGCGGACTTCGGTTAGGTCTTTAAATAAAATGACATAGCCAAGAAAGGTTCCGTTTTCATCTTCCAGTAAACTGGCACCGATTTCGAGGGGGACTTTTTTACCATCCCCGATGGTACAGTCGATTTCCTTTTCGATAGGGTGTCCCTTAATTTCCGGGCATTCTATCTCTGAGTAGATTTCCGGGGGCAGCATATCTTCGGCCGCCCTACCCCTAGCCTCTTGTTCGGATACCTGCAGCGCCGATTCAGCCGTATGATTAAAAGCTGCAATTCGCAGGTGGTCGTCCAGAGCGATTAAACCGATCGGCATATTTTCGACAACATTGTCTGAAAAGGCTTTGATTCGAGACAGGGACGATCGGGTTGCACGATAGCTTTGAAACAGAAATAGTAATGTAATGCCTGCAAAGCCAACCAGTAGTAGAATGGCCCCCATGATGACGGCATGACGTATATCCGCTTGGTGGGCTTCTTCAATCGCAGTCATGTCGAGTCCAACAAAAATAATTTTGGGAGGATCGTTCATTGCTTGGGAAAGTAGTTCTCTGTCTTTAGGGATCCGTCGAGATCTGCGATGCATCATGCCCGGAGCGTACATCTTCCTCCGGGGTCGCTCTGACGGAGTAAATTTTCGAAAAACTTCGAAAACCCGCGTGCCATCCGGATAATCGAGGATACGCCATTGCAAGGTTTTTGTTTGTGAGACGTGTTTCAGGTCTAAATTATCGCCGTAGGAAACGCCGACAAGCTCCAGATTGTTGTGGGCAATGATTCCCCCTGCAACATCTGCTACCAAGAGATGCACGATGTCAGGTTGCTGGGCGGTCTCCGTAAGCAGGCGCTGGAGTTGAAATCCGCCTCGATGCAAACCCATCATTCCGGTCCGGGTTCCAGCTTCGAAAGATCGTATTAAGGCAGCGCCTTTTTCCAGCAGAAGCTGTGTACTTTTTTCCTTTTGGCGATTAATGTTCGCCATGGTCATAAATGTAAAAATAGGCAGCAAAATCGCCACCGCACCGATTAATATCCAGGGCGAAAACCCGATCCCGAATTGTTTATTTTTAGTTTTGGTAAACATGTTGAAGACTTGAAGCAATTAGTAGGCCAAATAAACCCCAATGTTGCATGAATGGTTTGGAGTGCGCTGATATAACAAAATATGACCCAAGAAACTTCGGAATACCGATGATCCGCGGAAATCAGCGCAAATCGGTACCGCAATTCTAATTTAGAATCGATAAGATCCGAATTTCTTATTCATGCATTTTAGACACTTTTAATTTTAGGCCCTCCCCTCCCTTCTGTGTACTTTCTACCCGATTGGATCCACCGGGTGGATACTTAGTATCCACTATTCTATCTTTATCAACAAGCTAGTTTTTAGTGCCCTATCGTTCGTTACTATAAAATATAAAAATTAGTTTATAATTTTCAACAAGTTAGATTAAATATGGAAAGATGGAAACTAATTTGGCATGGGCCTTGCCATATTAGGAAGACACATCGAGATGAAAAGCGATAAAGCAGATTAGCCCAAAATAATTCAAAACGGAGGTAAATAATGAGATTAAACAATGTGAGTAAAGTAATCGTGATTTTGGCAATCATGGGGATCGTTGGATATGCAGCCACTTCTTTTGCTGGTAGGGGCAGAGGCTGGGGCGGTGGTGGTTACTGCGACGGTCCAGGCTCCGGTTGGGCCGAGAGAGGTTATGGTGGACAAGGGTATCAAGGCAATCTGAGTGACGAAGAGATCGCCAAACTGGACAATGAACGTCAGACCTTTCTAAAAGAAACCAGCGATCTCCGAGATGGCATGTACCAAAAGGAGCTCGAATTACGAAGCGAGATGGCCAAGCGCGATCCGGATGCCGAAAAAGCGGTCGCTATTCAGAAAGAAATTTCCGATCTTAGAAGCCAGCTGGATCAAAAACGAGTTGAGCATCGCATCAAGATGAAGAAGGAACACCCCGAATTATTTACCGGTCGCGGTTATGGCTATGGCCCGAGAGGGCGTGGGATGGGTTTCGGTCCCCGCAGCATGGGCCGTGGATTTGGTAGCCCGAGAGAAAGAAGTATGGGTTACGGTCCCGGCGGCATGGGCTTTGGATTTGCGGGCCGTGGAGGCGGCTGCTGGTAATAATTCTCATTTAAATACCCCTAGCATCCCGCTCTTATGGTCAACCTAGGAGCGGGATTTCACATTTGAAATTCCCAATCTAATTTTATCCTTGAAGGTCTTATCGTGCAGCAAATCAGAGCCTGACGTGCTTGCAGAAAAGACGTGGATGATTTGTATTTTTGGAGAACAAAATCGGCAAACGAGGTTGATCTAGTCATATACGGAAACGACACCTTCTGTGCTATAGAAATAAAAAACACTGCAAAGCTAAATTCGAAAATGATCAAGGGATTGGCTGCGTTCACCGAAGATTACCCCGAAGCAGAAGCCTGCCTGTTATATCCAGGAAAAAAGCGTATAAAGATAAAAAACATATTGTGAGTCCCTTGTGAAGAATTTTTACTCAATTTACACCCAAACCGGCCGATGCGATTTTAGCACTCAGGGAAAAAACCAACGAACGGTAATATATTTTTAATTTTCCTCCAAATCATTTCTTTCTTGACTCAGTTTTCAATTACCCATAATTACCTACATTATGCGTTCAGTATCATAAATCTTGCCATAAACTGGCCTTAATTCAACTGCTAATGTGAATGTCATATCGGTCACAATCATCGATTTCACCACCGAATTTTTATCACTGCAAAACAAATTTAGCGTATCAACCTCTAAAACGAAACACATCAGAAATGACGGAATACAACCGAAAAAAAATCCTTTACCAAAAGGAGGTGATGACCGGGCATGGTTGAAGCCGGCGTGTCGATTTGAAGGCTCATGAAGGAGTCGTTTACAACAGGAGATGATCGAGAAAAAGTAACTTTTATTTTTTCAAACGTGACAATGTCACAAGAAAGGAGGTCAGCATGAG
>JASFJP010000106.1:0-10561 GCA_050121225.1 Desulfobacterales bacterium | reverse complement strand
GAGCTGATCCCAGGGTAGCAGATATCCGGTAAAGTTGGACATCAAAATGAGGACGAATAGACAAATGCCGATAACCCAATTGAGCTGACGCGGCGGGTGAAAGGCTCCGGAGAAGAAAATCCGCAGCAGATGCAAAAAGGAGACAAGCACTAGGACATTTCCACTCCAGTGGTGTATATTGCGAATCAGTTGTCCAAACCGAATTTCATGCTGCAAGTTTTGGATGGATTCATAGGCTTGATCGGGAACGGGTATGTAAACAAAGCGCAGCATAACACCGGTTGCAGCCAGCAGAAACACCAGAACCAGAGCCGTTCCTCCAAGTCCCCAGGATAGGGTGAATTTCAGTGTTCTTTCTGGAACAGTACGTGGCCGAAAATGCAATACCAGATTTTTTAAAAGGAATCGCTGGTCGCGTTGATGGCCGGATCTATTTGGGTTTTTTAAAAAAAAAGGTCTTCGGATGCGCAACGTAAGGCTTTTATGGTCAGATATCATACCTAAATCACGGTACTCCTTATCAACATTAACCAGCGGTGGCGCTTGCCGGGTAGAAAATTCGATTCAACTCCATTCTGGGTGTCACTCGTTTTTAAGTCCAGATCACTTTTCGTTCAAAAATATTTCTTTTTGGTCGGTTCAATCTGGGGCAGTGGATTTGAGCATCTTTGATATCATGTGGTACTCGCTGTCGGTACCGTCGTAATCATACGTAGCCTGCTCCCCTTTCATGGGAATTAATCTGAGGCGACCGTTGAAATGTTCCGATGTAATGTTTTCCACCTCGCATATGCTTAAATCTTTCCTTAAAAAGTACTTTGAGTACACATTCGGGTATCCTAAACCGCGGGTAATTTTAAAAAGTTTTATTTGAACATTCGGATTTATAAGTTTGCGGAGGCTGTATGCCGTGTTGGCCGTATTGACATCAAAAAGATGAGGATTTGCGTACATCAAGGATGAAAGCCGAAAGCCGTTGCGGCCGTATTTATCCTTTTCGCCCGAGGGCTGAATTGGGGAGTCGTTTCGAAGCCAGAGTGGCAGTCTTCCGAGCTTATCTTTGAGGTGATCCATAATTACCGCCGGAAATATAATGGCGGCCTCTTTTTGATATTGCTGTGCCGTCTCCAGGAAATGATTAATAAACCTGTTCGTCGTCAATGGCGAGTCCGAGGCGACAAATAAGGCATGCTTTTTTGGATTGCAGGCGTTGCTGGCGGCATACCCTTTAATCAAATTGCCGGCGATTGAATTGTATTTGACTTTGCGGGTGTTGATGTTGAAACGATCAATCACCTCATTCGGTATCGGCATGTTCTGATTCACAATGCGGCAGGTTTTCTCATATTGGCTTATAAAACTCCCAAGTCGTTGCTCGAGCAGCATCTGGTGACCGGCGATAACGATGTCATCAATCAACTCGTTTTCAAAAAGCTTTTCCAGCGTAAATTGAATTAACGGCTTGCGCTCTGTTTTTCCCTTATGAGGGCTATTGAAGTCACGTAACGGTTTATAACCCGATTCTATAAATTTTTCACCATAATGTTCGGCAACAATGCGGCTGTATCGCTTTACCTCGCGCTTGTTGTTATAGCCTGCCATCAAAATTGCACTAATCATTTTTTATTGCGCTTTTTCGCGGTATCTGGACCGGTTTTAGGAGATTGGATGTTGTTAATCTCAGCTTGTCGATGCCCTAAATTCGCTTACGTGGACTTATCTGATGAACATCGTAAAAAATACGCCTTAGATTACCTGGATTCATGTAAATATCAAGAGCATTATTAGCCTCCCCGGAGCTAAAAATCAATTTCTTCGTGAAACATGCTTTTAATTGTTTTGTAACAATTTTCAATCACGTCACCCCGGCGGGGCCTGTGCCGGACTCGATGCGGTAACCGGAGTCCAGAAGCTATTGAAATGACAGGATTCCGGTTGATTTTTTGACTTTCTACGGAATCATCAAGTCTAGATTTCTAAAAATGAAGCACGGCTATCTTGAAAATCAGGTATTTCGGCTCTAGATTTAGAAATTAAGCACCCAGCGAAGGCGATGCTTAATCTTTTTCTGAAATCTGCTAATTTATTGATTTGATGGTATTCATTTAGGAGGCTTATTCAATGCGCGCATTCAGGTTGTTTCTATTATGTCTATGCATGTTGTTGTTCATCGGTGACGTCGTTTCGGCGGGCGAGACCACCTATGATATCAACGTTGACGTCAAAACCTTTCAGCTCGAAAACGGCATGCTGTTTTTGGTCGTCGAACGGGAGACGACACCGCAGGTTGCCGCCCGATTGGCCATCCGGGCAGGTTCGGCTCTCGAGGAAACCGGCAAAACAGGGATCGCCCACTTATTGGAACATATGATGTTCAAAGGAACGAAGAATTTTGGAACCCTCAACTACAAAAAAGATATGGATCTCCAGGCTCAAATTGAGGATGCCTATCAGGTTGTGCTCAAGGAGCAACGCAAACGTCAGCCGGATCAGGATCTTATCAACAAAAAAATTGACGAGATGGATCGACTCCGCCGTGAGGTTCAAAAGATCTTTGTCCCCCAGGCGTTTTCATCGCAGTTGGGTAAAAACGGTGCCGTCGGTGTCAATGCCTACACGACCAAAGATCAGACTCAGTACATGGCCTCCATTCCGTCCGATATGTTGGAACAGTGGTTTTCGATTGTCAGCGAACAACTGTTTGAACCTGCCTGGCGTGAGTTTTACGTTGAAAAGGAAGTTGTCCAGCGAGAATGGGCATTTCGATATGTTAATGATTCCGGGGGAGCCGCTTGGTTGGATCTCAACGCAACAGCATACACCGCGCACCCCTATCGCAATCCAACCATTGGCTGGAAGGCGGATATGGAGAAATATAGTACTCAGGATGCGATTACCTTTCACCAACGGTATTATAACCCTTCAAACACGGTTTGTGTGCTGGTCGGTGATCTCACGCTTGACACGGCCAAACGATTGGCACAGATCTACTTCGGTCGTTACCCGTCCGGTAAACGAGCTCCTGAGAATGTCACCACCGAGCCGAAACAACAGGGACCCCGAAAGAGCATTCGGTACCTGAAAGGCGCTCGCACACCTTTAGTCAGAATCGGTTTCCATGGCGCGCGGATGAATACGGATGACTTCTATGCCATTGACGCGCTGACCATGATTCTGAGCCATGGTCGCAGCGCACGCATGACCCAAAACATCATTGACAGGGGCCTGGCTGTGCAAGCCTGGGCTTACAACCCGGATAATCGATACGGCGGAATGGTCATCCTGGGGGGGTCCCCGAATGAACCGGAAATTGTCAAGCAAGAGGGAGTGTCGGATGAAGAAAAACGGCAGGCCTATCTCAAGGCATGCGAAGAACTCGAAGCCGTGCTGGTGGCTGAACTGAATAAAATGAAAACCGAATTGGTTTCCGTTAGAGACCTTCAGCGAATCAAAAAACTCAATCAACGCGGCTTTATAGATAGAATGCGCAGCAATGAAAGCCTGGCCGGGACTCTGGCAAGTCTTGAAGTTCAGGTGGGCTGGCGATATCTGTTGACCTATCTTGACAAAATTGACGCAGTAACTCCCGCAGACATTCAACGGGTTGCCGAAACGTATATTCGAACAGACAATAAAACCAGTGTTTACGTGATCCCCGGAGGACAACCGGAGCGTCCGCCGGAAAATTACGCAGAGGTCCGCTCGATCAGCGGAGGTGCTGCAGCCAGGGTGACCCACGCAGACGATCTGCATAACCATTCCATCTATGCGACACCCAATGGTTGGAAACATCCCCTTTCCTTTCAAAGGAAACCCCAAAAAATCGTGTATCCTGAAGCAGAAGTTTTATCTGTTGGCGGCACCAAAGTGTTTTATTTGACCGATAACGAGTTGCCGCTTATTGATTTAACCCTGCTGGTGAAGGCTGGAGCCGTGGATGTTGATCCCTCCCATATCGGGCTTACCGAGGTGTTAAATAAAAGCATCATTCGTGGCGGCACAGAACGCTTTTCACCTTCCGAGTTAGCCCTGGCGCTTGACGAAAATGCCATTCGCCTTAGTATCGGCGTAACCGAAGAGGAGACGGTCATTCATCTATCCGTGCTAAAAGATGATTGGGAATCTGGTTTGCGGCTGCTAACGGAAATCTTAACCCACCCTCGCTTCGAGCCCCAAATCTTCGACATTGCAAAAATGCAGGAAATAACCGGCCTTAAGCGGCAAGGTGGAGATGCCAAGGCGGTGGCGAGCCGCGAAAGAGAAATATGGCATTATAAAAACCATCCGTACGGTCGCGACCCACTGATGGGTCTACAGACGATACCCGCCATAAACTCTGAGGACGCCAAGATGTTTGTGGCGGAGTATTTTGTGCCTTCGAACATGGTGGTTGCCATTGCCGGCGATATTGAAAAAAAAGAGGTCGTGGCAGGATTAAGTGAATTTTTTCAGGCGTTTCCCTCGCAGCCTGCTCCCGAGAGAAAACTTGAAGATCCCAAAGAGACACCGCCCACCTTAACGCTGATACATAAACCCGGTCAGGTTCAATCGCAGGTCACATTGAGTTTGCCCAGCGTCAAGCGCACCCATCCGGATTTTTGGAAAATAAGCCTTCTGATGAACATTCTGGGTGGCGGAGACTCCTTGATGTTCAATCGATTAAGGAATGATTTGGGATTGGTCTACTCCGCCGGATTTTATCAGACATACAAGTGGTCGGCGGGCGCACTTTTCGGATATATCGGCTGTAAGGGAGACAAAACTGTACCAGCTATAAGTGAAACCATTGCGATCATGAGATCGTTGCGGCAAAACGTTCCTCATGATGAACTACAGCAGAAACGACTTGATGCCCTCAATAGTTTTGTTTTCAACGTGGATACCCAGTCGGACTTGGTGAAGGTATACGGCCGTTACTATATGCGGCAAGAACCTTTGGATACCCTTGAAAAGATTCAAGATGCGTTTTTCAACGCCAGCCGTGATGAGCTGGATCAAATCGCTCAAAAATACCTCGATCCCCAAAAACTTCAGATTTTTGTGGTTGGAGACAAGTTGATTAAACTAAAAAATGATGCAGGGGATGACATCACGCTGGAAGAGGATCTGAAGGCCTTGGCGCAAGCATTGGGAGTGCCTTTCCGGGAAATCGAATTGCGCTAGATACGGATAAGTTAATATTAACATTAAAATCAAAAGGTTGGAGCCATTTCTATTGACAGGCGATACGTATTTGCATATAATTTTTATTAGTTAGATGGCGTGGGCCAAACGATTCAGCCCTGTACTCAGAGTATTTGGGGAGCCCTATAGATGAGCGCATCAGAAGCATTTTGTAAATTATTCTTAACCCGAATTTAAGTGGGGTGAATGAGACTCATAACACGTTCAGATTTTGATGGATCTGTCTGCGCAGCAATACTGCGAGACTTGGGTTTCGTGGATCAGATCCTCTACGTCCACCCCAAGGATCTGCAGGACAAGAAAATTGATGTTACTGAAAATGACATCATTGCCAACGTACCGTTTGTAAAAGGATGTCGTCTTTGGTTTGATCATCACTACAGTGAACACGAGCGTTTGAATTTAGATGGAAAATTTGAAGGCGCCAGTAAGATGGCGCCCAGTGCGGCTCAGGTGATCTTCGACTATTATAAAGCAAACCCCAAATATTCGGATAAGTTAAAGAAATTTGAAGCGTTAATAAACGTCGCCGGGATCGTCGATTCTGCACGGTTCAGCAAAGAAGACATACTTGATCCCAAAGGCTGGATAATGCTGGCATTTATTGCGGATCCACGGACGGGTTTGGGTTATAAACGCAAGTTTCGAATCAGTAATTTTGAATTGATGAAACGCCTGCCCGATTTGCTAAGATCAAAGACTGTCGAAGAAATACTGGCGCTGCCGGATTTTATCGAGCGTATCGATGTTTATCACCAAGAAACATCGAGATTCAGACGGGTGCTGTCCGAAAACTCCGGTGTCGACGGTAACGCCATCGTGATCGATTTTCGCGGTGTCGAAGACTTGCCTGTCGGCAACCGATTTATGGAATATGTTTTGTATCCGGAGCAGAATATTTCTATACGTATTGCGGACGGGAAAAATAAAGAATTTGCCATGATTCTCGTGGGGCATAGCATCATTAACCCTACATCCCCGGTCAACGTGGGTTCCTTGACCTTGAAGTATGGGGGGGGAGGTCACAAACAGGTCGGTACGTGTCAGGTAAATTATGAAGATGTGGACAGCATCGTCGATGAAATGCTTCAGATAATTAATGCGGATTTACCTTCCTGACTGATATCCTTCAACCGCGGTTACCCAATTGCCTTTGCTCTATTATGTATGATATTCTTGACGCAAGACTAACGTTGTCCGAACAATAAACCATCTCAGCACGCTCGGTCACGTCCAAGGTAGGCCGGCACCTTGCTGAAAAATGATTGTTACTACCTACCGGCCTTATTTTGCTCCGTTTCCCGGCTTCTTCTACCAAGCCTATCGGAGTGATGTGTTTGTCATACTCGATAGTGTTCAATTTCCCCAGGGCACAACCTGGATCACCCGCAATCGCTTCAAAAACGACCAAGGTACGTTGTGGATGACGATTCCGGTCCGGAAAAAAGGACTCGGTCTACAAAAGATAGACGATGTGCGAATCTGTGGTGCAGGTCGCTGGCCCACTAAATGCTTGCAAAGTTTGCGTCAAGCCTATGCAAATTCTCCATATTTTGTCGATCATCGTCAATTTGTAGAAAACCTCTTTGAAACCGGTTATGATAGACTCATCGATTTTAACATGGCGGTCATCCGTCACCTCATGTTGTATCTCGGAATTAGTACGGAGATCAGACGACTGTCTGAACTTGGAATTGGGGCGAGGGGGGATCATTTGCTTGTCCAGATATGCAAATATTTCAAAGCGACGACATATCTTGCCCAAGGGGCCGCCGCAAAACACATCAATCTCGATGACTTTGAAAAAGAAGGAATTGAGATCCGCCGTTTGGAATTTCCGGCGTTAATATATCCGCAACTATGGGGCCGTTTTATTCCCAACCTGTCTGCATTGGATCTCCTTTTTAATTGTGGGCCGAAGGCGCGGGACGTTTTGCTAAAGAATTAGCCAACTGCGATCTATTTTGAAAATTTTGTCTGGATATACTTTTGTAGATCGTTAAGTAATTGTAATTGCAAGTTTTCCAGTTCACCTGTGTCTCTCAGGTTGTTGATCTCAGCCAGCACTCCAACCGGCGTCGCTCGATTGTCGCCGCGGTAATCCACGAGGGCCTCACTCTCTTTTAGAGGATCTATCCGTAGCCTGTATTTTTTGGCCGCTTCGATTAGCTCCCCGGTAATGGCTTCGGGATAATTTCGAAACAGTACCCGGGAAGCTAATTCGCGGGCATCCGGGCTCTTAAATTGATCCACCAGCTTGGTTTTATCTTCCATGGAGCACTGGTGAAAACGGCGGCACAATTTTTCATCGCCTCGCGAAAAGAAACCGATTTGATAAAGGGATGCATCCGCATCCAAATGAGGAATGAACGCATAACGGTACTCGCGGTAATACGTGATAATGTTCCGGAACAGGTCGGGGTTTGCCTTCAACCACTTGACATTGTCCTCAAATAGGGTGTCGCGTTCTTCACCGATCATCTTCCAATATCGGTCGCGGGGAGGCAATATGAAGGCCGGCTCACCAAATCGTTTGCGAATCACCCAGGTGGTTTCCGGAATGGATTCCGGCGTGGTTTCTTGAATAAGCGCCAAATCGAGTCTCAACCATAATGTCTGATTCGGATAGGGAATCGATGTTCCAATGGATATGACCGGGATTTGAAAATTTTGCTGGGAACCATACTCCCCGCTGACCATGATGCCTTTTTGATGGTTACCGGCAGCGCTTTGAAATATCACCGGTAGTTCCGAAATTCGATGCGCATCCGTTTCTTTATCAAAATAGCCATCTAAATATTGCCATGTTTTTTTTTCTTTAAAGAGTCGACGTGCCAACTTAATTGTTGTTTCCACATCAACGATAGCCTCATGGGACTGCCCGGAAATTAGTTGGTTGGCGGCTCCAATATCTTCCAGTTTCAATGATGTTTTTCCGTCAAGCGCGGGCCATGATACGACATTGGGTTTGTACAGGAAATAGATGACGGTCATCGGGTACAAATCCATCCGGCGGCAACCATTTTTGTATTGATGGGTATAGGGAGACAGAAGGTTGCGGTGAAATGAAAATCTTAAAAATTCATCATCAAATCCCAGCGTGTTATAACCGAGGCTGATAGTTTCGGAAAGGTTCATTAAACGGTGAATCTCAGAAGCCGCTTCATATTCACACATTCCAGCGGAAAAATCACTGGGTGATTTACGATTTGTCAGAATCGCTTGGGGGGAAGGGATAACATCCGGACGCAATTTTACCTTGAGGTCATGGCGCTCAATTTCATTGAGTTGAAGATCGGTGCGGATTGCCGCAAACTGCAGAACCTGATCAAAAGCCTTATTGAGTCCGGTGGTTTCTATATCGTAAAAAAGATAGCTGGCTGCCATTATAAGTCGAATGCTTTTCGCAATCTTACTTTCAAGCTGCCAGCTTCAGTGATCTATTGGCTTTTGTCAAGTTAAAAAAACGGAATCCGTTGTCATTGGACATTGATGACAAGCTCATCCTTGCTATAGCCGAACTCAGTTAAGAGCTTGCCGGCGGTTTTGACGGTTTCATCGGGGTTTAATTTGGTTTCGACAAAGATGTCGGTTTTCTTGATCTTTTCAGGCATGCGCAACTGATCCGAATATCTTGAAAAATGGGGTTTTTGGTCATTGGATATCCACAACACCTTCTCAAAATCTTTCGAGTACTTCGCCGCAAAATGGTCACAAAGGGTCGTGAGCATTTCTTCCCAGCTGCGGACCGTGTAAGTGTGGCCTTTGAACGTATAGGACTCTATTTTTTTATCGGCATAGCTTTCGGTCTTTTTAGCTTTTTGAGCTGCTGGGATTTCCTTCGAGTTCGAAGAGGGTTTTTTTTCTAAATCCAATATCTCGGCGTCCAAATCAACGGCAGGCGGTGCGGCTCCCGAGCTGGGAACATTCTGCATCTTCCATTTATCGAAATTTTTAGTTAAGAATTTTTCTATCGAATTGGTATCGACCTTGTAACCGCATAGTTTTTCGGTGTATTCGCTCAATAACTCCACAAATATTTTATTAGGTTGAGAGATGATTTGATTCCACGCTTGCGGCAGAAAATCGGCTGCCATTTTTTGCATTTTGTTGTCATAAAGTGATTGGGCAGCCTTTAAGGATTGGCCACGGGCGATCTTATTTTTAGTGAGCAGATCAATCAGGTGAGGCACGAACGCATCCGGATTTTGTTTAAGTAAATCCACCGAATAAAACCATTTCTGCTGCCAGTTATCTTTTACAGGTATTAAATAAAACCACCAGGTGACCCCATTGGTCAGAACTGCCAGATCCACCCCGTTGTCGGATGCAAGCGTGACGAATTGTTTCTGATACTTATCTAATTTTTCTTGGACTCGTTTTACCTCGATAAACACCTTATTTGAACTTTTTAAGCGCAGCGCATAAGAAACATTTGATGAGTTGGCTGCGTAATCCGGATACACTTCTTCCACATTAAAAATGTCCCATCCCAAAAATGTAAGCAATCTCAATACCACAGCCTGCTTAGTTGATGCTTCATCGAAGTTCGTCAATTTTTTATTTGACTTGAGGTCATCGATAAGAGACGTGATCTCTTTATTCATAATTTTCTCCAATTCCTAATTAGTACTCGACTCCGACGAAAAGCGGCGGAGTTACATATGAAATAAACTAAAAATAAAGGCGATTATAGATTTATCGGCGCATGGGCGACAAAACTTGAGCCATAGGAAGCAATCTCTCGTGAAGATAAGGAAAAACAAATTTATAATGGAATCGTAAAACTAAATGTGGCGCCTTTGCCTGCGCCTTGGCTTTCAACGGAAATCCTGCCACCATGAAGTTCGACCAGTTCACGAGTCAGTGACAATCCCAGACCAGTTCCCTGAAATCGTCGTTCTGAATTTGATTCAACCTGCTCAAAAGGGAGAAAAATTTGCTCCAGGTCTTGCGGCGCAAGACCAATTCCGGTGTCTGATACGGAGATGAATACATATTTCTGTGCTAGATCATGATTACCATGACTTGAACGTGGCTCGGTATGCGCTGCAATTAGGTTGTCGACCTTTGCCCTCAGGGTGATCTGGCCGCCATCGGGCGTGAACTTAACTGCATTTGACAACAGGTTGTAGATGATCTGTTTGAGCCGTCTTTCATCTGCCTGTATGGTTTCAGGGATACCATTCATCTCGACGACAAGTCTGATTTCATGTTTCATGGCCTTTTCTTTGATCATTGTCAGACCCGCTTCCAATACACGCTTCAATCTGATGTCGGATATTTGCAGTTCCATTTTTTTTGCTTCTATTTTTGAGAGATCCAAAATGTCATTAATCAGCGAAAGCAGATGATGACTACTTTGGATGACATCAGA